>CAIVAX010000483.1 GCA_903903935.1 uncultured Hyphomicrobiales bacterium
AGGCTACCAATGGATTAATTCATCTTTAGCGCCTACACGTTTACCTAGCCATGACTTCCGCATTGAGATTGGCGGCAAGGATTGCACAAAAAAATACTCGGCTAGCATTTTTAATATTTCAGCAATGAGTTTTGGCTCCCTGAGTGCCAATGCCATTCGCGCGCTCAATCGCGGTGCGAAATTGGGGGGATTTGCGCATGATACGGGTGAAGGGTCGATCAGCCCCTATCATCGCGAACAGGGCGGTGATCTCATCTGGGAATTAGGCTCAGGCTATTTTGGCTGTCGCAATCCAGACGGCACGTTTAGTCCAGAGCGCTTTGCCCAACAGGCCCGCACGGAACAAGTGCGTATGATCGAGATCAAGCTCTCGCAGGGCGCCAAGCCCGGTCATGGCGGCGTCTTGCCAGGGCCCAAGGTGACGCGGGAGATTGCCATAACTCGCGGCGTGCCTGTGGGTGTGGATTGCGTGTCGCCGGCAGGTCATTCGGCCTTTTCTACGCCCGTTGAGCTGATGCATTTCATTGCGCGTCTGCGCGAACTCAGCGATGGCAAGCCGATTGGCTTCAAATTATGCATTGGGCACAAGAGTGAATTTATGGGCCTGTGCAAAGCCATGATCGAGACGGGCATTCTGCCCGACTTCATCGTCATTGATGGCAGTGAAGGGGGCACAGGTGCAGCCCCGTTGGAATTTACCGATCATATTGGCACGCCTTTGCGTGAAGGTCTGACCTTTGCGCATAATTGTCTGACCGGCGCAGGCTTGCGCGACAAGATCAAGCTGGGGGCCAGCGGGCGGATTGCGTCTGCCTTTGATATGGCGCGTGTGCTGGCGCTGGGTGCTGATTGGTGCAATGTGGCACGCGGCTTTATGTTCGCTCTGGGCTGTGTGCAATCCTTATCCTGCCATAATGATAAATGCCCCACAGGTGTCGCAACGCAAGATCCGCTGCGCCAGTTGGCTTTAGATGTCGAGGATAAGTCAAAGCGTGTGCATAATTTTCACGATCGCACTTTGATGGCGCTGGCTGAAATCGTTGAGGCTGCAGGGCTTCGTCATCCGCAGGAGTTTGAGCCCGACCATATCTTCAGGCGCGTTTCACCCCTTGAGGTGAAGAGTTTTGCGGAGGTCTATCCGCAAATTCCAGCTGAAAGTCTGCTGCATGGCTCAGCGCCTGAGTCGTATCAGGCGCTTTGGAGACGGGCTCTTGCTGATCGGTTGGTGGTGTGAGCTGTCCGCTCATCAAGGCTTGAAGCTATCAGCTTCAAGCCCAGGGAGCCCATTCGCCATTAGGATAGATGCGCCATGACTTAACGCCTGATTTGGCGATGACCGTGGCGCCTTCCTTGGCCTTGGCGACAAGAAATTTAAACATGAGCGGATGGCGCCAGGCAAAAGGCGTCGAAGGATCAACGACGGCCTGATATTCATCGGCTTCGGAATCATCAATCAATATAGTGCCCACTTTATCGGGACGCAGGCTTTGCGGGATGGAGCGCTCCATCATCCAGTCGCATTCAAAGTCCTGACAGACCTGAGGGCGCTGCTCATAGATTTTGCAGCCCTTCTTGAGATCGCAATTGGTGCATAAAATGCCGGCATCCTTGTTGAAATGGTCAATGACCAAGGATTTGCAGCACATGGTGCACGGACCACACGATTTTCCAAGAACCCCCATGAAAACTCACCATTTTCAGAATCGCGCCCAGATGGCTAATCCCCTCCTACACCGAACGAGGGCGAAGGCCAATCCCATCTTGGTCCAGATGTCTTTGTTTCCCATTTTGGGCAGAAATCTTGGCTTGTTGCAAGCTCTCCCTCTGGCGCAAGGGCAAAGCTGGCGTTAAAGAACGGCCCCAGATTATGATGAGCGTGCAAGACCTAAAGCGAGGCCCCGAATGGATACGTATCTGCTGGATCGTTATGCCCTCAGGCAATTGGTCGAGAATTGGGTGATCTGGCGTGATGCCGGCTTCTGGGACAAATTCCGCACCCTCTGGCATGAGGATGGCCGGATGATGGCGACCTGGACGCAAGGCAGCGTCGATGAATTCATTGCCATGAGTAAAGAGGGCTGGGCAAAGGGCGTCAGCATTTTGCATTTTCTGGGCGCTCACACTGTCGAAATCAATGGCTCAAGGGCTGTGGCGCAGACCAAAATGACCATTTCACAAAGGGCCAAAGTGCATGATGTCACTGTGGACGTTGTGTGCACGGGGCGGTTTTATGATTTCATCGAATTTCGCAATGGCAAATGGGGCTTGGTGCTGCGCCAACCGATCTATGAAAAGGATCGGATGGATCCGGTTGATCCTGCAGCACGGCTGGAATTGAAGGCCGAGCAATTAGAGCGCTTCCCCATTGGTTATCGTCACCTTGCTTATCTGCAGACGGAGATTGGTTATCAGGTCAAAACCGATATTCCGGGTTTGACCGGTCCAGAGGTCGAGGCGCTTTATGCCAGCGGTGCCAAATGGCTCGCCGGGCAAGGCCTTGATCGATAATTGGGCTTGATCGTTAATTGGCCTTGATCGCTAAACCTTGCGCAGTTTTAGGCGCGGAATTTCAATCGCTGGGCAGCGGTCCATAATCACTTCAATCCCTTTGGCGCGCGCCTGTTCTGCGGCCTCAGGGTTGATCACACCCAATTGCATCCAGATGACTTTGGGCAAAGGATCAAGCGCCAGAGCGTCCGCCACAACTTGTGCAGCATCATTGGAATTGCGGAACACATCAACCATGTCGATCGCAGCAGGCACATCCTTCAGGCTGGCATAGACCTGCATACCTACAATTTTTTGACCAGCGAGTCCGGGATTAATACCAAAAGTCTGATAGCTCTGCCGGGTCAGAAAGCCCCCCACATGATGCGAGGCGCGGGTTGGATTGTTGGACAGGCCAACAATGGCAATGGTTTTGGTCTGCGTTAAAATGCGGCGCAGGCTATCATCCGAATAAATTTCACGTGTCATGACTTGGGCTTTCTATCGATTGAGATTTTGAACCGAGACGAACACTTATTGCGGCAATCACCAATCCCAAGGCCCAGACAATCCAGATCGAAGAGGGACCTTCGGTAAAATCAAATAAATCACTCCACACCTCTTGCGCAGGTATGTTCTTGTGCAGATTCTGCCAGAGAATTTCAAAAGCTCCGGTAAATAATCCTGCAAGACTGGCCAAAATTAGCATGGGGATGAGCCGTGCTTGCCCATTCCAAGATTTCACAACGCGCCAGCCATAAGTCCAGAACAAACAGCCTGCGAATAAAAACTGGGCGCTGAAGGAGCCTGGCGAGAGCAGGAAATGCACCAAGGCCAAAAGCGTCAAGAGACCATTGAGGCGATGCAGGCGATGCCAATGGGCCGCGCCTAATTTTTTCACCATAAGATCATGCGAGGTGAGGCCAAGCGCGATAAGACCAAACAGGGATAGGCTGGCGATGATCAAGGACGGGCGCCTGAGAACATCCCCTGCGATTGCGGCCCATTCCCATTTGCGCAGCATGACATAGCAGATGAGATGAATGAGCGAATAGATCAGCCCCGCAACTCCCAGAATGCGACGACCATCGATGAGACGCGGCCAGCGTAGAATCTGCGCGATGGGGCTAAGAGCAAAGGTGAGGATGAGCAGGGCGGTCGCCCAGACACCTGTCCAATAGACCAAGGATTGCAGCGGGATCATGCCCATTTGACCGGTCACAAGATCATAGATCATCGACAGGCCGGGCAGGACGGCCAATCCATAAGCAGCGGCTTTCATTTTGGTCATCATCAGCTCTGTTCGCCCTCCCGATAGGTGCGAGCGATCAGCAGGCAGGCTGATCTTACTCCTTGGCTAAAGACTACACTTATCACTGGACCGCAGCTAGGATCAGGTTCAATTTGTGTGGCAGTTTTACAGTTGGGGCCTCTCCTTGATGATGCAGCTTGATGAGGTCAATGCTTTCCTCACGCGCCATTTTCCGCAAATCGGGCCGGGACGCGAGTTCATTGTTGAAGCTCTAGGGCCGATGTCGGCGCGTTTGCGCCTCGCACCCGGCCAGCAGCATTTGCGCCCGGGCGGCACGGTCTCTGGGCCTGCCATGTTTGCTCTGGCGGATGTGGCCATCTATTTGGCCATTCTTGGCCAATTGGGCGTTGGAGACGATGCGGAGCAAGCGCATCTCTCGCCGGGCTCTCTGACAGTGACAACCAATCTGAATATTAATTTTCTGCGCAAGCCTGAGCCGACGGATCTGATTGCTGAGGCCAAATTGATGAAGCTGGGCCGTCAGCTCGCTGTGGGAGAGGCCTGGCTGTATTCGATCGGCAGCGAGGCGCCTGTCGCACATGCTGTGGCGACTTATTCTATTCCGCCCGATATGTCTGCGCGCGCGCGTTAAGATCTTTCGGCGCCTGATTTTGTATGATGCAGGCTGAAGATCCGGCTTTGTGATTCGCGGCCGGGGCGGAGGTTTGATGTCCGGGTTTCCTTATCGCAAGGCGCATTTCATTGGCATTGGCGGTGTTGGCATGAGTGCCACGGCCAAATTGCTGCGCGAGTCGGGCGTGCGGGTGACAGGATCTGATGAAAACGTCTATCCGCCCATTTCCTATGTGCTGCGTGATGAGGGCCTCAATTATACGACGCCTTACCTTGCTGAAAATGTGCCGGCCGATGTGGATCTGGTTGTCATCGGCAAAAATGCCAAACTTGTTCCTGAGAGCAATGCCGAAGTTGCGGCCGCCTTTGCCTCGGGCGCAAAAATCCTCTCCTTTGCTGATGTGCTGGCTTTGCTGGCCAAGGATAAGCAGACGATTGTTGTGGCCGGATCTTTCGGCAAGACCACAAGTGTTTCTTTGATGGCGCATGCTCTTCTTGAAGCGGGTGTGGATCCGAGCTTTATGATTGGTGCGGCGCCGCTCTCGCCGCCAAGCGCTGCGCATATCGGCAAGGGTGATTATTTCCTTGTCGAGGGGGATGAATATCCCGCCTCCAATAGCGATGATCGATCCAAATTTTTGCTCTATTCGCCAGCGCATCTGCTGCTCACGCCTTTGGCGCATGATCATGTGAATGTGTTTCCCACCATTGAGTCTTATCTCGCGCCCTTTGCGCAAGTGCTGGCCAATGTTCCTGCAGAAGGATTGGTCTTTGCCAGTTTGAGCGGTGAATTGAGTGCGCGCTTTTTGGCGCAGGTCACAAGGCCCATCGTTACTTATGGCATTGATCAGGGGCACTGGCAGGCGGCAGAGATTGTCTGGGGCGAGCGCACGCATTTCACTTTGCGCCACGCGGGCAAGGACATTGTGCGGATCGAGACGGGCCAATTGGGCCTGCATAATATTGAGAATATGGTCGGGGTTGGTGCCTTTCTGATCAGTCTGGGGCTTATCAGCCCGGCTCACTTTGCCAGCGCTATGGCCTCTTTCAAAGGGATACGGCGTCGGCTTGATCGCAAATCCGACAAGACCTCGATTGCCTTTTTTGAAGGCTTTGGCTCCTCCTATGACAAAGCGCGCAGTGCCATTGCCGCTCTGCGCCAGCATTTTGCGCAGCGCCGTCTGATTGTCATTTTCGAGCCCCATACCTTCAGCTGGCGCAATCGCGCGACGCTGCATTGGTATGATGATGTCTTTGCTGATGTGGACCATAGCTTTGTCTGGGAGCCGGCGGCTCAGGGGGCAGGGACCCATGAGCAAGTCGATCAGGCGGAAATTGTGGCCCGTATTGCAGCCTCAGGGGCAAAGGTGACGGCCTTGTCGGGATCGGCGGATTGTGTGGCTGAGATTGGCGCCTTTTTGCGGCCCGATGATGCTGTTTTGTTCCTGACCTCCGGCAATTTGGGCGGGTTGATCGAAGATTTGCCGCTTTTTGCTGAGAGACACTTTCCGATTTAGTGGTATTATAATACCATATTGAAAATCATCACTGAAATCGGGCTTTTTTGGCGTTTCTGAGAAGAGCTGGTCTTGACGATGAAGCCAGCGCCTCGTATAAGCGCGCCATCTCAACCGGTCAGCATTGCGCTGGCCGGAGTTTTTATCGGGAAAATCTCATGTTCGGCCATACACATTCTACCAAAGGGGCTGAGGTCGAGAAGAAATGGATCCTGATTGACGCCAAGGGCCTTGTTGTGGGCCGTCTGGCAACGATCGTGGCCATGCATCTTCGCGGCAAGCACAAGCCCAGCTTCACGCCCCATGTCGATGACGGCGACAATATTATCATCGTCAATGCGGACAAAGTGGTGCTGACCGGTCGCAAGCTCGACCAGAAAATGTATTACCACCATTCCGGCTTTATCGGTGGCATTAAGGAACGTTCGGCCAAGTTCATTCTTGAAGGCCGCTTCCCTGAGCGCATCGTTGAAAAGGCTGTGGAGCGTATGTTGCCGCGCGGGCCTCTGGGCCGCAAGCAGCTTGGCAATCTGCGTGTCTATAAGGGCGCAGACCATCCCCATGCCGCCCAAAATCCGGTGACGCTTGATGTCGCCAGTCTCAATCGTAAAAACTCCAGGAGCGCCTGAGCATGGCCGAGACACTCTCTTCGCTGCAGGACCTCAAGGGCGCTACTGCCTCATCCGTTCCTGATGCTCCTGTCCATTTGCAGAAGCTCGATAAATATGGCCGCGCTTATGCCACTGGCAAGCGCAAGGATGCGGTTGCCCGTGTCTGGATCAAGCCCGGTTCTGGCAAGATCAGCGTCAATGATCGTCCGCTCGATGTCTATTTCGCGCGTCCGGTTCTGCGCATGATCCTGCAGCAACCCCTCGTCATCGCTCAGCGCCTTGGTCAATATGATCTGGTGATCACTGTTGCAGGTGGCGGTCTGTCGGGTCAGGCGGGCGCTGTGCGTCACGGTTTGGCCAAGGCTTTGACCTATTATGAGCCTGAGCTGCGCCCCGCGCTGAAGCGGGAAGGTTTCCTGACACGTGACTCTCGTGTTGTTGAACGTAAGAAATACGGCAAGAAGAAAGCCCGTCGTAGCTTCCAGTTCTCCAAGCGCTAGCGATTTCTGGCTACCAAAAGCTAGAAAAGCCAACAATATCAACAAGAAAGCTGCTCGAAAGGGCAGCTTTTTTCGTTGTACACCAGTTGTACAGAACGGAAAAAGAACGAAAAGTGAGCTTGCGATTATGAAAATCTGACAGCATTTTTGTACAGAAGTTTTACAGGCGCAGGGTACGGGTTGTACAAATTTTGCGAAAAAACACGCAATTCAATGTTGATTGGCTGCTCAATTCGTCACAATCTATCAACATGGCCTACGCCAATAACAAACAGATAATCGCAGATGGTCGCATCACGCTCTATCAGCGTGACGATGTGAAGGACGCCATCTGGCAATGCCGCATCACCTTCAAGGGTGTGCGCGGTTATGTAAAAAGGACCACTGGCGAGAGGGATTTCCACAAGGCAGCCGTTGTTGCGATCAAGCTTCTGGGTGAAATTGAGCACCGAATCGTTTCCGATCAGCCGCTGAGAGCCTCCACTTTCAAAGCAGTGGCGGGTGAGTTCATCAAAGCAGCCAAGACAAGGATGGACGAGGGGCGCAGCAGTGCTGGGCGGTATCATCTCATCAAGGGCACGCTACAGCGATACTTCCTGCCGTATTTCGGCAAGCGCGACATCACCATGATCAAGAAGAAGGATCTCATGGACTACCGCGCTTGGAGGCAGGCTTACTGGATCACCGGTCCTGGGCTCGCTGACAAGAAGATCTTCCATAAGGTCACACCATCCAGCGGCACGCTCAAGCAGGAGTGGACCGTGCTGCGCGGCGTCTTCAGCTTTGGTATCGAGATGGGCTTGGTGTCGCCCATGGCCATGGGGATGCTGGGTCACGATGAATACAAAATCGGCAAGCGCCCAGCCTTCAGCCTCGATGAATACCGCACCCTATACAAGTTCATGCGCAAGTGGGTCAAAGAGGGCAAGAGCACCCGTGTGAGGGCCGAGCGAGAGCTGATCCGCAATTACACACTCATTATGGTCAACTGCGGTCTGCGCAAAGGTGAGGCCCGTTATCTCAAGTGGCGCGATCTCAGGATGTTCGAGAACGAGATTGGGCAGTGGCCCTTGCTAGAAGTCCTCGCGGGTAAGACAGGCCAACGACTGACCGTCTGCCAACCACTCAGCCGCATCTACTTCGAACGATTGCGGGGCAGGGGACATCACACAGAGCCCGACGATTACATATTTTGCCACGAGGACGGAGAACCACTGCTCCATATCAAGTCATTCAAGCTGATGCTGGAAAAAGCGGGCTTGTTGAAAGACAGCATAGGGCGAGAGCGAACCATCTACAGCCTGCGCCACACCTATGCGACATTCAGGTTGGAGAACGGCACCAATGTGTACTGGCTAAAGCAGAACATGGGCACATCGGTCCAGATGATCGAGCGCCACTACGGACAGACAAAGGTGCTTGCGGGCATCGAATTCGAGACTGCTCGCCGTAGAAAGTATCCCGTAGCCGATAAAGCGCCGACTGCTGAGGAGAAGGCACAGGCGAGCGAGCAGACGCGACTGGATGCCATTAGCTGATCCAAATGGAAAATCGTTTCGTCACGAAATAGGCGTCACCCGGGCTTGG
>CAIVAX010000484.1 GCA_903903935.1 uncultured Hyphomicrobiales bacterium
AATAACTCAGATTGCGCCGGAAGGGCCGCAGTCCTAGGGATGTGTTTTCGACATAATCGCGCTTGCCTAGCTCCACAAAGCGACCAAAGGGCTTCAAGCATTTCATGCTGGCGAGCATAGCCTCGCCATAAAGCGAATTGAGCACCACATCGACAGCGCCAATCTCGCGCTTGATATCTTCGGCAAAGGAGAGCGAGCGCGAGTTGAAAATCTTGTCAGCGCCAAACATTTGCACCAAAGCGCGCTTGTCGGGCGAGCCCACAGTGGCGACAATCTTGGCGCCTTTCCAGCGGGCAATTTGCATGGCCGCAAGACCAACGCCGCCCGCTGCCCCATGGATGAGCACCCATTCGCCGCGCTTCACTCTGGCCACTTCAAGCAGGGAATACCAAGCGGTGAGGAATGCCACGGGAACCGTCGCTGCAGCCTCTAAACTTAAGCGCGCCGGTACTGGCACAAAGACGCGCCGATCTGCTGTGACATGCGTGGCAAAGGCTTTTGCAGCAAAGCCCATCACGCGGGCACCCGGCTGCAAATCGCGCACCTGTTCGCCAACACGTGTGACTGTGCCCGAACATTCAAAACCAAGTACGGCGCCGGCCAGACCTGCATCCAGCACGTCATCATCCAGAAGGCCCAGGGACATCATCACATCGCGAAAATTTAGACCGGAGGCCGTCACTTCCACTTCAACTTCATGCGGGCCGGGCGCTTTGCGATCCGTGCCCGACCAGATGAATTGCGATAAAGCGCCCTTATTGGGCAAATCCAGAATCGCCGCTTCCCCCAATTGTGAGCGATCAAGATCAGGATCGCGGCCGCGCTGCACGCGATGCGCCCACAGGCCAGAGGACTCGATGAGGATTTCATGCTCTGTGCCAGGCTCATCCAGCAAAAGAGCCAGACGATCCGCCAGCAGGGTCGGCGGGACCTCTATGGCCGCTGCCACAAGGCGAATTTCAACCTCGGGATATTCATTCATCGCCACGCGCACAAAAGACCACATGGCCTCTGCCAATGGATCTGTGCCAGTTGGATCATTCAGTCCGCGCACCACAATCCATAGCCGCACCTGATGCGGGCACGCTCTGGCCTGCTCCAGACAAGCGACAACTTCGCTCATGCGTGTCGCTAGACGCGATTGATCAGGCTTGCTCAGATCCATGCTGCTCAGATCAATCACATCGACCCGCTTCATGCGATTATCTGCGCTCAGCAATTGCGCCCATTGGGTTTTGCGTGTCACGCCTCTCTCAGCAGGAGAGGCGAGGCGAACCGAGCGTCCGGAGGCCCGCATTTTCTGCGTCAGCTGAATCAGAATGGGATCTTCGGATAAGGTCCCTTCCGCGCCAATGATCAAAGGCGGATGTTCGCTGATGTCAGCTTTGGCAAGCACCACAGGCGAAGCCAGCAGCAGAGCGCCCAGCCCATCACCGCCATCCATCGATTGAATTTCACGAAAGCCCGAACTGACCAATGCGCGCCGTGTGTCCTCGCTATCGGGAATGCGTCCAATGGGGAAGGCAGGATCAAGAGTCCGAGCGAACCAATTCTCCGTAAGCCCTAACAAGAGATCAAAAATGAAATCCATCGGCGGCTGCAGCACAACCAAAGCGCCATTAGGCACGAGTCTGGCTGAGATGGCATGTCCAAAGCTTGTGTCGCCTTCGAACAATTGATCCGAGGCGAGGGCCAGAGCCAGATTAAACGACGGGCCAGCGCTGGCCTCTTTGCCAAATTCGAGCAATTCAATGCCCGAATCCACGCCAATGCGCGCCGCCAGATGATCAAGCTGTTTGCGATCCGTGCCGGCAATCGTGACCTTGACGCGATTGTCCACCATAAAGGGCCGCAACATGCGGATCACCGCCAGACAGCCCGGTTCGAAAACCAGAATCTTCACCGGATCGGGCTTCATCACCGATTCAATGGCCTCGATTACAATCCCCGCGCGCTCAAGCAGGGGGGCATAGAAGAGCGTCGAGGCTTCGAATTGTTCGAGCAATTGCGCGCGATAGGCCGGACTATGGCCAGTCAGCAAACTCTCTTCCAAATGCGCCAGAATTTTTGAGGCCAGCACAAGCTCAACACTGGCGCTGGGAAATTCTGCCGCAAAAGTTGCTAGAATGAGGGCAGGATCAGGCAGGCCGCTGCGCGGCTCAATCGTCCACGTTTCATCTTCGAGTTTTGCGAGGCCTGCTTGTTCAAGGCTGAGCAAAAGCGTTTGCAGCAAAGGCTGCATCGCGCCCGCGACAAGCCCGCGCTCGATCAGTTTTGCAATGCTGATCGATTGCGTACCCAGCCGGCTCACAATCACCTTATGCGCCAGCGAGCGACCAAAGGCCTCCAGCAAAAGCCAACTATCGGGCCTTTCACTCGCATTGGTTTTGGCCAGTGCGGCGCTCGCCAGATTGCGCGCATCAAACATACGATCAAGCCGCTCAAGGCAATGGCGCTCGACATGGAAATAGAGCTGATCGGTTGAATTGCGTGCGAGAATGACGGAGCGGAATAGGCCGCCATCAAGCAGAGCGACGATATCGCCAGCTTCATCATAAAGAGCAATATCAACTTTGATAGAAGCATCCGTGCTGTGGCTCATCACAATCAGGCAGCGGGTGATCTCAGCCTGATCTTTGAACACGCGCAGGCGCGCAAAGCGCACGGGCAGATAAGTCCGCTTCACGCCCGGCTTGGACTCCATCACCTGAAACAGGGGATGAAAGGCAGCATCAAGCCCGACC
>CAIVAX010000485.1 GCA_903903935.1 uncultured Hyphomicrobiales bacterium
ATCGAGCGGAGCGGCGAGATTTAATCCCGCTTCTTGCACAAGAGCGCGGATCTGCGCCGAGGCCTGATCGGGATCGCCATGAATGGCCAAAAAGCGCTCAATGATCTGGCGCTTTTCAACGCTGACACCGGCAGCGGCATTCAGCGCTGATTGTTCAAGAAAGCGCTCGGCAATCTCACTGGCACTGCGCCCACCAACGGTGGAAATACCTGCAATCGACAATAAATCCTCAACAAGTGCCAGTGCGCCGGATTTATCGACGCCCTCAAGGGCCGCCAAGACACCTGAATGATCGGCGCTTGAGCCATTGGCAGAGGTCGCAAAAATCTTGGCCAGAGACTGACCCCGCGCATGGCCGCGCCGAATGCGCCGCATCCACACCGCTGGAAGTGCGAGAGCTTCTAATAAAGCGGAATAAAGCCCGGGATCACCCAAGGTGACAGAGAGTTTAGGCCCGCCCGCCACTATCACTGCTTCCAGCGCAAGGGTGAGCACTTCAGCATCTGCTGCTTCGCGATCGAGGCGACCAAAGCTCTCAATGCCAGCTTGAATGGATTCACCTGTCGTTTGTGGGCGGGCGCGAAACACTTTGCCCAAATATGAAAAGCTCGTTGGCTGACCACAGGCGGCAGAAGCCAGATAATCCATGCAGACTGGAATTGTATATTCAGGCCGCAGGCATAATTCCTGGCCATCCTGATCCGAGGTCAAAAACAGACGCGAGCGGATTTCTTCGCCCGAGAGATCGAGAAATAGGGATGAGGGTTGAAGAATGGCTGGTTCGGCGCGCTCATAGCCTGCCGCGATGAGATGAGACAGGAGCAAATCCCGCCGCTCATCTAAACTGCCATCACTTGCTCTGGAAGTCGCGTTCACGTCAGATCCTCATTTAGGCGCCACAGCGCCGCTGCCCTCTTGAGCGCCAAAGCGCCTGTGCCAGTCTTCGGGCGCTTTTAAGCATCCCATTGACCCTCTCCAGCCTGATCTAGCAAGCCTGCGCGCCCCTTGCGACGATTTTTCTTCAGCAAGGTGAATGCTTAAGACCGAACCGCCGATCTCGGGCGGGGCGGGGTCGCCAAAGGCAAGGGTTAATGGGCAGAAATTAACAATAAGCCTTCAATAACCATCAAATTGTTCCTTTCTGCCGGGCCCGTCAAATTGCGCTAAGATCCATTCATTGAAGCAAATTGATTGATATTGGCTGCCCAAGGGGGCGCCAATGACCCCGCTGGAGTCTCCATGCAGCCCTTTCTCATGCGCTCAGCCTTTGTGCTGATCAGTACCCTTTCCATGTACAGCCCCAGTCTGGGGCAGGATTATTATCGCTCTCAGGCGCCGCTCGGCCAAAGAACTGCTCCGGCCCGTTCCTCGGATTTAGGCGGCGGCTTGATCGAATTTCTGGTCGAAGGGTCTGCCCCCGCCCCATCGCGGGGTTGGACGAATGGCAGAGCTGGTCAGCCGAACGCTTATTACTCCACCCCTCAGGCCCGAGCCGAACAGGCCTATGCGGCCAATCCGCCGCAAGCTGGCCTGCAGCGCGAGCGTGACGCAAGGTTTCAGAAGCAATTGGTGAGCTATGACCGCAAGGAAGCTCCGGGCACGATCATTGTCGATACGCCGCATCATTTTCTCTATCTGGTTACGGGTGATGGGCAGGCCTTGCGCTATGGCATTGGCGTTGGCCGTCCGGGATTTGAATGGTCAGGCGTCAAGCAGGTGAGCCGCAAGGCCGAATGGCCGGATTGGACCCCGCCGCCCGAAATGTTGCTGCGCCGCCCCGATCTGCCCCGCCATATGGCTGGCGGCCCGGATAATCCGCTGGGTGCCCGCGCACTCTATCTGGGCTCGTCCATGTATCGCATTCACGGCACCAATGAGCCTGAGACCATTGGGCAGAATGTCTCCTCTGGCTGCATTCGCATGATGAATGCAGATGTGATCGATCTTTACAATCGCACCCGCGTGGGGGCGCGGGTTGTGGTGATTTAAGATCAAAAATTCCTGATGATGTGCGTCAACATCCATCGGGTGCGCTCGAAACAGAGCTGACAGGAGGGGCCGTCCGGAATCCGGGCGGCCTTTCGTGTTTAAGATAGCGGCTGGATCAAGCCTCGGTCATATCATCATCGCCGGCGGACCAGCCATAATTGGTGTCCTCCACATGATTTGTGTAATCCACTTGCGGCTCTGGCTCTGAATAAGCGGCGGGTGTGAGCTGAGGCTGGGGCTGGGACTGGGACTGAGGCTGGGGCTCTGGCTTATGATCCAGCACTGAGCCTGTATTGGCATTGGAGGGCGCGCCAAAGCCGGACCCAAAGGCTGAAGTTGAGGCATTGTGATGCCCCGAAAACAGGCTCGAAATCGAATTGGCGAGCAAAACACCGCCCGCAACGCCTGCTGCTGTCGACAATGCGCCTTTTAAAAATCCACCGCTATTGGATGCCATTGCTGGCGCGGGCGCGGCAGCTGGCGCTGGCGGTTGGGCCTGAGCTGACTGAACATTTGGCACAGAGGTGCGACCCCAAGCATTGCCAGAACTGGGAGCATTGCCAGAGTTCGTTTGTGGCACACTACTAGGTACAGAGGCGCGCGCGCCGCTGGCTAAAGAGGGCGCACCAATTCCGCCCAGAAAACTTGTCGCCCCAGCTTTGAGACGCTCTTCCAGCTCACGGGATTTAGCCTCTAATTCTTCGATTTTGGCAGCGGCGGCTTGTAGAGCCTGTTCTTGCACGAGCACAGCTTGCGCCAGCACATAGGGCGCATGGGGCTGGGCTTGCACATTCTGCGCAATAAAGGCCTCGGCCTCAGCATCGCGTGGATTGCTGGCAGCAGCACGTGTGCGCTCGAACAAGCCACTTAAAACCTGGCGGTCTTCCACATTCATCTGGTTCTCCCTGACGGGTGTCCTGCAAGATTCCAATCACCCGCTCCAAATATATGGGGCTGGAGTGTGACAAGACCAAGGCTGGTCAGAGCCAGCGGACCAAAATTATCTAATCGGGCTTATGAGGCGAGAGGCAGAGTTGCGTGAGCTGGCTGCGGGCCTGATCAAAGGGCCGAGCATCAAACACGGCCGAGGTGAGATTTTCGCGCAGCATGGCCAATTCATCGGCCAATAAAGCCTCAAACAAAAGCGAGCTGAGGGTGCGGCCATCCTTCAGGATTACAGCCTCTGCAATCCAACCCCAGATTTGCTGATAGCAGGCAATAATCTTGGGCCAATCGGGCAGGCCTTGCTCAGGGGCGCGGCCCGCCAAGCGGCCCTCCAGCGCCAACAGGCACACGAGGATGCGATCGCGCAGCGCTGTCTCAGAGGCTGCCTCATCGGCAGCCAGCCAATTGTTATTATGCGGCGCCAGAAGACTGGCCTGAAGTGTCTGGCCTATGAGCGGGCGGGCGCGTTGGAGTAGATTGGCTTTGCGCAAGCGTCGCCCCGGTTTGGCATGGCGTTGGGCGAGCGGCAAAGCCTGACCATTGGCGCGAACATAAGTCGCACTAGCTCTACCCGCCCGCGTGGGCCGTGCCAGCACATTTGGTTTAGACGGGCTGAGAGAGGCCTTGGGCGTGGCTTTTACAGAGACCTTGGCCTGCGATTTTTTTGTGGCCTTTTTAATCGCCTTTTTAACAGTCTGTTTGCGGGAGGCTGTCTTTGGAGCTGTAACTGTCTTGGAAACTTTGGACGGCTTTTTGGCTTTAACTTGCTTTTTGGCTTTGGTCGGCTTTTTGGCTTTGGCGAGCTTGGCGCCTGGGGGAGAGACTTTCTTTTTGGTCGCACCGCGCTTTTTAGAAACAGCCTTTTTGGCAGTTTTCTTTGTGGCAGCCGTCTTCACAGTTTTCTTGCGCGGCTTTTGTTTGGCGGCAGCGGATTTGGATGCGCCCTTGGTCTTGAGCTTTTTGCCTGCCGATTTTGCCATGTGTCTCTCTAGGGCTGGAATCTATCTTTTATCGCTGTGAGCCGAACTATAAGTATAGCAAATTTATTGCCGATCTGAATCTGAAAATCCATGTTCACACAAATCTTCTGGCATGGGCCCACCATCGGCCCAATCGAGCAATTCAATTGTATGGACAAGCGGAAGGTCAGTGGCTGAGCCAATCTGCGTCATGCAGCCAATATTGCCTGCAGCAATCACACGCGGCTTCATGCGCTCAATATTGGCAATCTTACGCGCCCGCAGACGCCCGGCAATATCCGGTTGCATGATATTGTAGACGCCCGCTGAGCCACAGCAAATATGCGCCTCTGGCACATCCATCACACGAAAGCCCGCTGCCGCCAAAAGCCGCTTTGGCTCCTCGCGCACCTGCTGGCCATGCTGCAAAGAACATGCGGAATGATAAGCCAGAGGAATGTTTTGCACTTTGTGAGACGGCCGCCACTCAAGGCGGGCAAGAAACTGGCTGATGTCCAAGGCCAGCGCGCTGACCCTGCAGGCCTTGTCAGCATAAAGGGGATCATCGCGCAGCATATAGCCATAATCTTTGATTGTGGTGCCACAGCCTGATGTTGTGACCAGAATGGCATCCAGACCCTCGCCCTCGATTTGAGCGATCCAAGCATCAATATTGGCTTTGGCAAAGGCAAGAGACTGTTCCTCTTTGCCCATATGATGAACCAAAGCTCCGCAACATCCCTCCCCCTTCACCTGTGCGATCTCAACTCCGGCCCGCGCCAGAAGACGGCGCGCGGCATGATTGATGGAGGGTTTGAGAATGGGCTGGGCGCAGCCATCCAAGATCACCACACGAGCACGCTTTTGCTGATTGGGGCGAGGCGTTGCAATTGGGATTTCCTTGGCGGGAAAGCGCGCAGGCGCAAGGGCAAGCATAGCGGAAAGTCGCGGACCTAGAGCTGGGATCATCGCAAAGAGAGGGCGCAAGGGCCGCGCCAGAAAGGCGGCGGCGAGCGCGAAACGAAAGCGCTCTGGATAGGGCAGAATAGCAGCCAGCAGGGAGCGCATCAGCCGATCCGGCACGGAGCGCTGATGCGTCTTTTCAATATGCGCCCGCGCATGATCTACCAAATGCATATAATGCACGCCCGAGGGGCAGGTCGTCATACACGACAAACAGGACAAACAGCGATCGACATGTTTGACCACTTCGGCACTGGCGGGGCGATCATTCTCCAACATATCCTTGATGAGATAAATGCGCCCGCGAGGGCTATCGAGCTCATCGCCGAGCAAGAGATAAGTGGGACAAGTGGCCGTGCAAAATCCACAATGCACACAGCTGCGCAGGATTTTTTCCGACGCTGCCATATGGCTATCGTTTAATTGGGCCGGTGAGAAATCAGTCCGCATCAGGCAGATCCCCCAACAGGATGAGACAGGACATTGCGCTCAGAGACCAGCATACATGCGCCCCGGATTAAACAGGCCCTTGGGATCGAGACTTGCCTTAATGCTGGCGTTCAGTTTCATCATCGCCTCAGATTGCGGCTCAAAGACGGGATGGGTGGCGCGCAGCTGATCAGGCGCACGGATCAAAATGGCATGACCCTGCGCTGCAGTGACAGCGGCGCGAATATGCATGCTTGCAGCGGCATTGTCAGTTGCACAGCTCACCCAAATGAGCCCGCCGCTCCAATCATAATGATAGTCGATCGACATATGCGCCTTGATCTGCGCCACGCAGGCCGCCGCTTTAGTGGGCGGCACGCTGAGGCGCCAGAGCGCGGAGGATGATGGCAAAAGAGTCACATTGGCAATCTTGTGCCAAAGCTGTGCCGAGTCCTGAGCGTTTAATATCTCCCATACGCCAAAGGCTTTGAGTGCATGCGCCAATTGCTCCACACGATAAGTGACAGAGGAGGCAAAATTCTCGATTCTGATCAAAGTCTGCGCTGGGTCTCTTGTGCTGCCTGAGGGCAGATGCGCGCTGGCGCTGACTTCATAGGGCGTGCCCATGGCCAGACATAAAGCCTCTATGCCGCGCGCATCGGACAGCCCATTGATGAGCAATGTGGCTTCAGTCTCAGGCTTGGGTCGCAATTTGAACGTCAATTCCGCCAACAAACCCAAAGTGCCATGCGCGCCGCAGGAGATTTTGACGAGATCCAAGCCGGTGACATTTTTCATCACACGCCCGCCTGATTTGATCAGCTCGCCGCGGCCATTGATGAACGACACGCCAATGAGATGATCGCGCACACCGCCCTGCTGAATGCGGCGCGGGCCGGATAGGCCTGTGGCTGTGAGCCCGCCCACAGTTGGCTCGCCTTGCGTGCCATAGACATGGCGCAAATCCATCGCCTCAAAGGGGAGCATTTGGCCCTTGGCTGCAATGACTTTTTCTATCTCGGACACAGGCGTGCCTGCTTTGGCCCGAATGACCAATTCGCTCGGCTCATAAAGTGTGATCCCGCTCATCGCCGATGTGGTCAAAGTGTGAGCGGTGACGATCGGGCGACCCAAGTGCTGACGTGTTCCATTGCCCATTAGCGTCAGGCTTTGACCTGAGGCATAGCAAGATTTGACATAGTCACTGGCCTCAGCCTCATCTTTTGGCAGAAAGGCGCTCATGCGGCGGCGCGCTCCTTGCGCGGCACAGGCGCGTCAACTGGCACACGCTCGTCCAAAGGAAAGACTTTGGCAGGGTTGAGCAACCATTCTGGATCAAAAGCGGCTCGCACGCGCATTTGCTGATCAAGATCAGCTTTGCTGAATTGATGCCGCATCAGATCGCGCTTTTCTATGCCAACTCCATGCTCGCCCGTCAGACAGCCGCCGGCATCGACGCACAGGCGAAGAATATCATTGCCCGCCGCCTCGGCCAGAGCCTGGCTGGCTGGATCATTGGCATTATACATGATGAGCGGATGCATATTGCCATCGCCCGCATGAAACACATTGGCGACTTTCAAGCCATAGGTGTCGATAATCTCAGCTGTTCTGGCCAGCACATGCACAAGCTGGCTGGTTGGCACTGTGCCATCCATGCAAATATAATCAGCCACACGCCCGGTTGCGCCAAAGGCCGATTTGCGACCCTTCCAGATCAGGGCTGCTTCCATAGCAGAGCTCGATTCTTTGACCACTTTCACATGATGCGCTTTGGCAATGGTGATGATGCGCTCAAGCTGCATCGCCATTTCCTCCTGCGCGCCCTCCACTTCTATGATCAACATGGCTTCAACATCGAGCGGATAGCCCGCATGGGCAAAGGCCTCGCAGATTTCAATGGCGGGGCGATCCATAAATTCCATCGCGACGGGAACGATCCCGGCTGCAATGATTGCGGCCACACAGGCGCCCGCATCCTCGCTGCTATCAAAGCCAAACAAAACAGGACGGGCGCCTTCAGCCGCGCGCAAGAGCCGCACACAGGCCTCTGTGACAATGCCCAATTGCCCCTCCGAGCCGATGATGAGGCCCAAGAGATCAAGACCGGAAGCATCCAAAGCGGGACCGCCAATCTGCAAAATCGTGCCATCCATCAACACAAGTGTGGCACCCAGAATATTATTCACCGTCACGCCATATTTCAAACAATGCGCGCCGCCTGAATTCATGCCAATATTGCCAGCAATCGTGCAGGCCAATTGCGAAGAGGGATCGGGCGCATAGAAAAAGCCCTCTGGCATGACATGATCGGTAATGGACAGATTGGTCACGCCTGATTCCACCCGCGCCATGCGATTGGCATAATCAATTTCAAGAATGCGATTCATTTTGGAGACGCCAATCACAATCGCATCTTCCTGCGGAATCGCGCCGCCTGCCAATGAGGTCCCCGCCCCGCGCGGCACAACTTTCACGCCTTGGCTATGGCAATAGCACAGCACAGCGCTGACCTCTTGTGTCGAGCGCGGCAGAACAACCGCCAGAGGCAAGCGACGATAAGAGGTGAGGGCATCGGTCTCATAAGCGCGGCGCTCATCCTCGCTGGTGATGAGACATTCAGGCGGCAGAAGAGCGGCAAGGCCAGAGATGATGTCATCGCGGCGGGCGAGAATATCTGGATCGGGCGTTGGAAAGGCGATCTGGGTCATGGCGGGCCTTGGCAAAGATGAGCGGTCAATTTACCCCATACTGGCGTCTTCAGACAGTCATCTTTTGTGCGAAGCTGATGAGGGCTTGCGGGCTGGGTTCAGCTGGGCCAAAGTCCGGCCAGATTGCCCCAGCTCATAGGATCTGCCGTGTCAAACCCTGCCAAAGCCGCCTCCTTTGGGCCCCGTGTGGGTTTGTTTGCAACCTGTTTGGTCGATCTCTTTCGCCCCAGCATTGGCTTTGCCGCCGTTAAGATCTTGGAAGAGGCCGGGTGCAGCGTCAGCGTGCCAGTCCAGACCTGCTGCGGGCAGCCCGCCTTTAATTCCGGCGACCGGGCGACAACACGCGATCTTGCCCTGCAGGCGATGGAGGCCTTTCGCGAATGTGACTATATCGTCGTGCCCTCGGGATCATGCGGGGGCATGATGGCCAAGCATTATCCCGAATTATTTGCCGGTGAGCCCAAGCTTGCGCAAAAGGCGCAAGCCTTTGCGGATAAGACGCATGAATTGATCAGCTTTCTGCATGATGTGCTGGGCATCAGGCAGGTGGCGGCCAGCTTTCACGGCCAAGTCACCTATCATGATTCCTGCTCGGGCCTGCGTGAACTTGGGATAGCGGCGCAACCGCGGGCGCTTCTTCGCTCGGTGCAAGGCCTCACCCTCGTTGAAATGGACGAGCATGATGTGTGCTGCGGGTTTGGCGGCACTTTTGCAGTCAAATATAGCGAGATTTCAGGCGCGATTGTCGCCAAGAAAACCGATCATATCGCCAAGACAGAGGCCGATCTGCTATTGGCAGGTGATCTGGGCTGTTTGATGAATATGGCCGGGCGTCTTTCGCGCGAGGGACGCAAGATTGAAGTGCGCCATATTGCTGAAGTGCTGGCGGGCCAAACCGATGTGCCCGCCATTGGCGCAAAGCCTGTAAGCTAAGACTGAGGCTGGTTTATCGAAGTCATTCGCTATGGCCGAATGAAGATTGAATATTGAACTGGATATGCAATGCCCCTGAGTGCGCCGATCAAAATTCTGTTTGCCACCACAATGGCGCTGGCGGGATTTCTTTTGTTTCAAGTCCAGCCCATGCTGGCTAAATATATTCTGCCTTGGTTTGGCGGCAGTGCGACAACGTGGATTGTCTGCATGTTGTTTTTCCAAATGGCGCTCTTGGCGGGCTATGGCTATGCCTATGCGCTGAGCCGCCCTTTGCCCACCCATAAACAAGCGCGCTATCAGATTTATTTTCTCGCCCTTGGTCTGGCGCTGCTGCCCATCACCCCCTCTGATGTGTGGAAGCCAGCGGCGAGTGATGATCCCACTTTGCGGATTATTGCGCTGCTGAGTGTCAGCGTTGGTCTGCCTTATCTGATCCTCTCCACCACTTCGCCTTTATTATCGCGCTGGCTGGCTAGGCTTGATCGTAATCTTGATCCGGGGCGCTTTTTTGCGGCCTCCAATCTTGGCTCCTTTGTCGGCTTGCTGAGCTATCCGTTTTTGTTTGAGCGCTTCATGGCGACCCAGACGCAAACGATTGTCTGGTCCTGGGCCTTTGTCCTGTTTGCGCTTTTGTTCGGCGGTTGTGCTGTGATTGTGATGCGGCGGGGAGAGGCAATTCTCACAGCAATGGAGGGTGAGGCCAAAGCTGCGCCCAAGGGGCCAGATGCGCTGTGGACTTGGCTGATCACCTCAACTTTGGGATCCGTACTTTTGTTGGCCACCACCAATGCCATTACGCAATGGTCGGCTGTGATTCCCTTTTTATGGATCTTGCCGCTCAGCCTCTATCTGCTGACGTTTGTGATCGCCTTTGGCCAGTCCGGCCTTTATCATCGCACTGGCTTTGCGATTGTCTTTCTTCTACTGGCTTCTGCCAGCCTGTTGATGGATCGGCCTGATACATCCGATGCGTTTTTGGCTGATCTCTTGTTGCAATGCCTCACTCTGTTTTTCGGCTGCATGATTTGCCACGCCGAAATGGCGCAATTGCAGCCTGAGCCGGCGCGCTTGCCTAAATTCTATCTCACCATTGCCTTTGGTGGGGCCTTGGGTGGTTTGCTGGTTGCCATTGCAGCACCGCTGCTGTTGAAAGATTATTACGAACATCCGCTCGTCTTGATTGCGATTGCGGGGCTGATCGTTTGGCACATGCTAACGCAGAGCAAGAATGAGCATTCTCAACTCATGCGCTCGCTCTCACTTGGTGCCTTGCTGGTTTTTATCGGCGGATTGGGCGCGGCTGTGACAAATGGCGTGAGCGGCCAATCGCTCATCGTCGAGCGCGTGCGCAATTTTTATGGCGTTGTCAAAATCGTCAAACAGGATGTGGATGATCCGCAAGACTATTCGCTTGCCATGCAACAGGCGGGGGTTGATCAGGGCTCGCAATTTCAATCGCCTGAAAAGCATATGGTGCCCGCCTGCGCCTTTGATACCACCAGCGGCCTTGGCCTAGCGCTGGCCAATCAGGCCAAGCGTCGGGACAAGGGACCACAGACACCTTTGCGCATTGGCATTGTCGGGCTTGGGGCTGGCATGGTTGCCGCACTTGGCCGCGAGGGTGATCAGATTACCTATTACGAGCTCAATCCTGCCGTGCTTGATCTCGTCAATCGCCATTTCAGCTTTGTGCGAGATGGCAAAGCCACAACCAATGTGCTGTTGGGAGATGGGCGGCTTGTGCTGGAGCGCCAATTGGATGCGGGGCAGCCCCAGCAATTTGATGTGCTGGTGATGAATGCCTTTCGCGGCGCTTCGCCGCCGATGCATTTGATGACCAAAGAGGCCTTTGAGCTTTATCTTGCTCATTTGGCGCCCAATGGCCTGCTGGCTGTCAATTTTGAACTCGATACATTTGAAATGGCGCCGCTGCATCGCGGCATGGCAGATTTATTTGGGTTAGAAGTCGGCTGGTTTGAGACACGCAAGGGCAATGAGTGCGATGATCCCATCAGCTGGGCACTCTATAGCAAGGATAAAGCCTTTTTTGATGTGGCCGAGATCAAATCTGCGCGCTCGCAATGGCGCGATCAAGCGCAGAGCAAATTAATCTGGACCGATAAGAGCAGCAATCTGATGAGCATTGTCAATTGGTCGCGCGAGTGAGGATGAGATGACCCAGCATCCAACGTCCAAACATTTTAAAGATAATGCCCATCGGGCATTGCAGAATGCGCAATTACAAAAGGCGCTGGGCCATACACGCACAGGCTTTATCGAGCGGCGCGCGCAAGCGGCTGGTGAGCGTGACGTGGCCGTGGGGCGATCGGGCGCGCGGCCTCGCTGCCACGAGCGCTAGGGCGTTGACTCACGCGCTCCTCCGTGCGTGCAGCAAGCACGGCCAGGCGCTCGGACAGCG
>CAIVAX010000486.1 GCA_903903935.1 uncultured Hyphomicrobiales bacterium
CCATTCCGTCATTTGGGTAAAACCCATGGCATTGCCATAAATCGCCCAGGACTCGCCATGACTATGGGGCAGACCGCCCTTGCCTGCCTTTTGCATGTGAGCCTGAACATAGAAATCAAACTCAGGATCATGATAGAGCACATCCTTGCCAGCAGGTGTCTCTTCATTAAATGTGGCAGCGACAAACTCCTTATTCAGCAAAAGAAGATGAAGCTTTTTTTCAATAATCCCCAACTGAATAGGCAAAGGTTCAGAGGAGGCAAGAGCGGCGCGAGCGTCCTGACAGAAGTGGTCAAGATCATAAGCCAATGTGTCAGCGTTATGCATCATCATCTCCAGTGAAGAACAGTCGATTATTTTGCTTTGGCTTTGATGTCTGTGTACATTTTAATGACACTCGACAGCAAGGTTTCGCCCGAATCCGCTCCGGCGATAAAATATTTATCGAGATTATTATAGTCAGGCTCTGAGGCCTTGTGCTTGGGATCTGCCGCAACATCCTTGCGGAAACTCACCGCGCCAGAATCATTATATTTGACCCATTCGCGCACAAAGGTTTCCTGCCCCTCTTTACTCAAGAACCAATTGATCCAGACTTTGGCAGCATCAGGATGCGGCGGTTTTTTCATCACGCCCACACCGCGTGAAAACAAATAACCGCCAAAGGGAACACGCTGAATATCTTTGCAGCCCCCTGCCAAATAGCATTGGGCTATCGTATCAGGAGCCGCACCAACTGCGACAGCTGAATCCCCACGCATGATTGCATCAGTCAATTGTCTGGGATTATCGATCACAACGACATCCTGCTTGCTAAACAGACTATCGAGAAAGGCATTTCCCTTTTCGCGCAGGATTGAGCCAAGCACAAAGGTGCCATTATTGCTGCGGGAGGGATCGCGCACTGCAATGCGGCCCTTCAAGCGCGGATCCAGCAATTGATCAATGGACTCGATTTTGAGGCCCTTGATCGCCGCATTATTGGCATAGACCGTGCCTTCCGACATATAGGAATGCACCAGCACATAGGGCCCCTTGGCCGATGTATAAAGATAAGACGGCACCCGCCAATTGGCCTCATCCTTCACCTCAGGCAGGATCAGATAATCGGTGATCTTCGAAAAACCATCGGCAGGCAGGATTGTATTGTTCATATTGGAGGTGGCAGCCCACATCACATCCCATGCATAAATGCCGCCCTTTTGCTCCGTCAAAACGCGCGGCGCAAATTGCGAGGGATTGGCCTCTAAGAGTTCAACTTTGATGTCGGGAAATTTTTTCTGAAACAGACCTACAATGGCAGCATGGCCTTCAATGCCATGTACGCTGATTGCCAGAGTTTGGCCTTTGGCACGCGCCTGCACATCAGACCATTCTTTTTGCCAATCCTGTGCCTGTGCGCCAATTTGAGAAAGGCCCAGAACGGCAAACGCCAGACATAATTTGATCAGACCCTTCATCCTCAACTCTCCTTGATCGCGCAAATTGCGCGTGATTTAGATTTACACGCCGTGACGACCCAATCCAGCCCGCGCCGCAAGTGTGCGCGCCAAAAGCGCCGATGAGACTGTCAGCACCATGATCACTATGCCCACGACAGCCGCGGATTCAAATTTACCTGAATCCAGCAAGACCAATTGCAGAATAGACAGAGGCTGTGTCGATCCTGTGCCCAGCAAAGCCACAATGCCAACAGCCGAATTGGCCGTTGCAAAGATTTCCAGCCCAATCACCGCCACAGAGGGCGCGATCAAGGGCAGAACAACACGCCGGAAGGTATAAAAGCGCGAGCCCCCTGCCGCCCATCCCGCTTCCTCAAGCTCATGGCCCAATTGCAGCAAACTGCCTCTGATCATTTGCGTGCCAATGGTCACAGTGCTGATCAGAATCGCCAAAATCAAAACTGCAATTGTGCCGTAAAAGGGGCGGAAAATTTGCACGCTCGTGAACATTTGTAACAGACCAAGGCTGAGCACCAGCCCCGGAATAAGGGTTGGCATCCATGTAAAGAAATCCAGCGCCCGCGCGCCAGCAAATTTGGTCTTAGTCGCAATATAGGCAATTGTCGTAAAGCCCATCATGCCGATAAAGGCCGATAGCAAGCCAAGCCGGAGCGAATTCCACAAAGCACGCGGCAGATCACCGCGTGCCAACGCATTGATCCAATGATTAGTCGTCCAGGGCTGGGGCATGTCAAACATGCCAAACAGCTTCATGAAGGTTGCCAGCAAGAGACAGGCAAAGGGCACAATCGTCATCAAGAATAACAGCGCCCAGATCATCACACACAAAGGCCAGCGCCAGCGCCCCAAATCCTGTGTGCGGTGCTGAAACTTGCCAGATATGCTCGCATATTGATGTTTGCGACTATACCATTGCTGCAAGAGCACGAGAGGAATGATCGAGATAAAGAACAGAATGGAGAGCGAACTGGCAAGCCCATGCTGCGGAGGTTCCTGCGTCATCGAGCGAAAGATAATTGTGCTATACACATCAATATTGCGCGGCGCGCCCAAGATGAGCTCTACCTCGAAGGCCTGCATCGCGCGCACAAATCCAATCAGCGCAACAACCAGAATGGTTGGCATCATAATCGGCACCACAATCTTGCGCACTGTGCCCAGCAAACTGGCCCCACTGGCGCGCGCCGCCTCTTCAAGCGAGGAATCCAGCGCGCGAAAAGCGGGCACAAGCAAAAAGATTTTGACCGCAATGGTCGAGGTCATCAAATGAACCCAGACAATGCCCCACCAAGAATAGGCATTAAAGACGGGGCCATCGACAAAGGGCAATTCATAAAGCGCCTTGTTCAGCAGGCCTGAGCGACCAGCTATCAAAAACACCCAGCCCAATGTCACCGGCAAAGCTGGCATGAAGAGGGCAATCCAGAAGCCAACTTCCATCCATTTGCGGCCCGGCAGATTGGAGCGCGCAATCAACCAGGCGATCATCACGCCCAGAATAATCGAAATGACTTGGCGCGTGAGACTGAGCGTGATGGTGTTGTTGATCGCCCGTCCTATGCGCGGTTGCGAGAAGATCTTGAACCAATTCTCCACGCCCCACACAGCATCGCGACCAAATTCATTGATCTGAAAACTGGTGAGAACCAATGAATAGAGCGGATAGGCAACCAGAAAGCCAACCAGTCCCAACAACACAAAGGGCAAGAGCCCCTTTGCGGTGATACCGCTTGCTTTGCGTTGGGAGGTGATGGGGAGCTGGAGGGTCATGGATTAATCCCGATCCCAGAGCTGCAGGAATTGCGAGGGCAAATGAATAGAAATCGCCTGCCCCTCCTGCCAAGACGACAAGCGCGGCAGATGGATCAAAAATTGATAGCCCCCTTCGCAATCGACCAAGGCCTCATAATGCTGGCCCAAAAACAAAAGCGTGCGAATGCGCGCAGCTACATGATTGGCCGCTTGCTCAGCGCTGGGCTCACCAATAGCAATTTCTTCGGGACGGATGGTCACCAGACAGGGACCTGACATACGCTTGGCGCTGAGATGCGAGTGACCGCTCACCTGCAAAATCTGGCCATTGGCCAGCGCCACTTGCACCGATCCGTCGTCATTGATGGAGTGAATATCCGCTTGGATCTGCAAAGTCTGACCCAAGAAATCACGCACAAAGGGGGTTTGCGGATATGTGTAGAGATCAAGCGGCGCGCCAATCTGCTCGACCTTGCCTGATTTCATCACTGCGATACGGTCCGACAAGGCCAAGGCCTCAGTCTGATCATGCGTCACAAACAGTATGGATGTGCCAAGGCGTTTTTGCAGCTCTTTGAGTTCAACGCGCATTTGATCGCGCAATTTCGCATCCAGATTGCTGAAGGGTTCATCCATCA
>CAIVAX010000487.1 GCA_903903935.1 uncultured Hyphomicrobiales bacterium
ACGCCAATCTGCGCCAAGGCATCACAGGCATGCGCTTCAATTTCAAACCAGATCCGAAAGCGCGTTTGCGGCTCCCAAATGCTCACCATTTCGGGGCGGGAATAGCGAGGGATCATGCGAGTGTCTCCGGCCGGTTGCGGCTCAATTGGGGTTAGATGGATGTGCCGCGGGCCGCCTCAGCTGCTTGGCGTATGGCGGCAATATTGGCTGCATAGGCTGGCGCGCCGCCTTTGAATACGGCAGAGCCAGCCACAAGCCAGTTAATCCCAGCGCGCACGCATTCGCCTGCAGTTTCGGGTGTCACGCCGCCATCCACCTCAATGTCAATGTCGCGATCAGCGACCATAGCGCGTAGGCGGCGGACTTTTTCCAAAACAGGCGCGATGAATTTTTGTCCGCCAAAGCCCGGATTGACGGTCATGGCAAGGATGAGATCGACATCATCGAGCACAGGCTCAATGAGTGATTCTGGCGTGCCGGGATTAATGGCTATGCCAGCTTTTTTGCCCAGCGCACGAATGGTCTGCAGGCTGCGATGCACATGGGGACCTGCTTCAGCATGAATGGTGAGCACATCGGCGCCCGCATCTGCGAAATTTTTGAGATAGAGATCCACCGGCGAGATCATGAGATGAACATCAAAGGGCTTGTCGGTGACATGCCGGATCGATTTCATCACATCAGGCCCAAAGGTAATATTGGGGACAAAATGGCCGTCCATAATATCGACATGCACACAATCGCCACCCGCCTGCATGACGGCGCGCACATCCTCGCCCAGACGTGAAAAATCGGCCGAAAGGATCGAGGGCAGAATTTTGATGGGCCTTGCGCGCATCGAGGAGGACATGGCTTTCACTCGCTTTGGGGAACACTCGCAGCAGCTAAGAGGTCGGCGGTAACATGGGGGGCAGGCAGAGTCCATTCATCTGCCCAACAGCCTGGGGCAATCTGCCAAACAGCCTGTGGATTGAGTGATTTGGTCGCAGTCTTGAGATTGCCTCATTACCCAGATTGGCTGGGTGCACTTTGAAACCACACGCTTTCACCCTATGTAAGTAGAGATTTCAACACGTGAGGATTTGATGGCCAGCGACGTGACCTATTCAGCCGCCACAATGGCTGGCCTTTTGTCCTTTTTAAGTCCCTGTGTGCTGCCGCTCGTGCCGCCCTATCTGACCTTTATTGCGGGCACCAGCCTTGAAGAATTGTCCAATGAGCGCGTCGGGCCGGCCCGTCGCGATGTTATGCTGGCGGCGGTTTTGTTCGTGGCCGGGTTTTCCACCGTCTTTATCGCTTTGGGCGCGACAGCCTCCATTTTTGGGCAGCTCATCCGCGCTTATCTCGATGTGCTGAGCTATGCGGCCGGGTTCGCCATTATATTAATGGGATTGCATTTTCTGGGCATATTGCGCTGGACGCTGCTCTATCGCGAGGCGCGCCTTGAGGTGCAAAAGCCTGTTGGGCTCTGGGGCGCTTATGTGATGGGGCTGGCCTTTGCCTTTGGCTGGACGCCCTGTATCGGCCCCATTCTGGCGGCGATTTTGGCGGTTGCCTCGTCGGAAGAGACTGTGGGGCAGGGGGCAGTGCTGCTCGCCTTTTATTCGGTCGGGCTGGGTCTGCCCTTCCTGCTGGCAGCCTTAGCGATGGAGCCCTTTTTTGGGTTCATCAACAGGTTCAAAAAACATTTCGC
>CAIVAX010000488.1 GCA_903903935.1 uncultured Hyphomicrobiales bacterium
CTTGGATAAGCCAAATTCATAGAAATTGTTATATTGGCTATTCACATCTTCCGGCGTCACTGCGCCATCGACTTTGTAAATCGCATTGGCTTTAGCCGGATAAAAACTGGCGGAGGGATCAGGCTCTGTCGCTGCAAAGGCTGATCCGCCTTTGGTCAATGAGGGAAGGAGTGTACCCAATCCCAAGGCTGCGCCGCCATTGAGCACAGCGCGGCGATTGAAAAAGATCTTCTCTGGGCTTGCCTCCCGTTCGGCAATTTCCCACCCCTTGCGTCGAATGACATGCATGATCAGCTCCCTGTGAATCGCAAGCCCGCAATAGGACAGCATTTCCTTAAGGCAAATCTAGGGCGGCAAGAGCCTTAGGTCTAGAGTGGCAAGAGCCTAAGGTCGAGGGCGGAAAGAACCTTTGGGCAAATCACATTCGCAACAAAGTCAAAAGACCTCAGCCCCGCACCGGACGAAAGGCCGAGCCATAATATTCATAGACCCGCACGCCATGCTGATTGACACCAACACCAAGGCTGTTGAGCAGCCCCCAACCCGGACGCGATGTCGTGCGTTTCTGGATAGGCGTGGTCGAAAAGGTGATCACATCGCCAGGATGAACCTGCTTGTACCAACGCAGATTCTTGAACCCGGGAGAAGGACCGCGCGCAGGCACGGGCTCGCCCTTGGCTGTCAGCTCGGCAATGTACTGATCGCGTTTGCTGATCATGCAATGCATGAAAGCGGCCGCTGTATGCCAGCCCGATGCCGCCAAACGACCAAAATGCGATTGCTGGGCCGCCGCTTCATCCAGATGAAAGGGCTGCGGATCAAAGGCCTCAGCAAAGCGCCGCACATTATCCTGCGTGAATTCATAAGACCCCAGATCAAGTCTGGCGCCCAGTTCAATATCATCGAGATAGCCCAGAATGGCCGAATATCCCTCTGCCAGACGCGGCGGCGCAGGCGGGGCTGCGCTGGCAGAACTTGCACGCCGCTCAATCAGCGCCTCTGGTGAGGGCTCTTCGGGCTCGCGACAGGTAAAAAAGATCGGCCCGCGCTGCGTCATGACAATGTCGTCATTCTGATTGAGCACGTTGAATTCGATTTCGACAATTCCGAGCTCCGGGCGTGATGCCGAGCGGCGCGCCGACAAAACCTTGCCGCGGACATGCAAGACATCCCCCGGCACAACAGGCTTGGTCCAGCGCACTTCATCCACGCCGCCCGCCCCAAGACTGGCTGATTGCAACAAAAAGCCATCACAATTCATGCGCATCGTCATTGCTGCCGTATGCCAGCCCGAGGCACATAATTGCCCAAGCATAGTCATGCGCGCGCCCTGCTCATCGAGATGCTGAATTTGCGGATCAAACTCGCGCGCGAAGGCAATCATTTGCTCGCGCAATACGGGATAGGCCCCGTATTCGAACACATGCCCGACTGGAATGTCCTCGAAATAGATTAGATTCATCGAATGCCTCAATTGGCAAAGCGGAAATGCAGAACATCTCCATCAGCAACAATGTAATCTTTCCCTTCCAGCCGGAACCGACCC
>CAIVAX010000489.1 GCA_903903935.1 uncultured Hyphomicrobiales bacterium
GAAAGATCGGATGAAGGAATTGGAGCTCCATCCAACCGTCAAGCCGGTTCAAATGATTGCCGATGCCATCAAGGATGTTTCGAGCCGAGGCGGCATTGTTCTGGACTTATTTGGCGGCTCGGGCTCGACACTCATTGCGGCGCATAAGACAGGCCGGCGTGGCTATTTATGCGAGATTGATCAGGTCTATTGCGATCGCATCCTGGCGCGCTGGGAACATTATGCCAAAGATGAAGCGATTTTATTGGCCTGCGGATGGGAGGCATCGAAGCCTGGGCCATTGCCACAAAGCACGGGTGAACAGGAAACTGACCAAAGCTTGCAGGTGAAAGAACGTGATCATGCAGGATAAAGATCGCAAGGCCGGGAGGGCCCCACCGTCACCAACACCTCAATCCAAATCACCTGATCCTACGAAAGAGGATGGCTATGCCATTGGCTATGGCAAGCCGCCCACACAAACGCAGTTCAGAAAAGGGCGCAGCGGCAATCCAAAGGGACGGCCTAAGGGGGCAAAAAACAAGGGCCGCACGCTTCCGACCAATGAATTACACAAGCTGATCCTTGAAGAGGCCTATCGCGAAATACAGGCAAATGACAGCACTCAAAACAAGCAGGTCACAATGCCCATTGTCAAAGCAGCTGTACGATCTCTGGCGATCAATGCCGCCAAAGGCCAAGCACGATCGCAAAAATTGCTCTTTGATATGATCAGTAAGACAGAGCTGCAGATGAAAACGGCCTATGAGGATAATCTGAAATTATTCGTCGAATATCCCATTATGTACAGGACGTGCGAAGAAGAATCCAAACTCTATGGACTTCCCATGCCAGAAGGACTGCCCCATCCTGATGATCTCAGATTTAATCATGAGACGGGAGAGTTCAGTTCATTTGGCCCCGTCTCAAAAGAGGCAAGAGAGAAATGCGAGAAACTATCAGATCGATTGGACGCCTTTGAAATCTCGCTACAAGAGCTCTATGCCATGAAGAAAGATCCAGACAACGCTGACATCCTCGGAATGATCGACAAAGATATTGAAGCGGAGGAAAAGATTGTCTCCCAGCTAAAAGACGCGTTGAAAGGATGGCGCAAGAGAAAATAGGAGCTAGGAACAGCTGTAAGTTTCATACTGACTTAAAAACTTTAATACTTAGCGACAGTCAATATATAGTTAGAAAGTTTTCTTACGTCTCCATTGCTTTGGTCGTGGGCCGGGGAACATCAAGCCGCTGGCATCAACGCCCAGATCAACCATCATTTTGGCCATGGTCAGAGCGCAGCGATAGCCCTCCAGCACAGGCACTTCCCAGCCCATTTCATGCAGACGCTTTTCGACAAAGGGTTGCAGCCAGAAGGAACCCGAACAACCAAAGGTGATCACCTCTGCGCCATCTTCTTCAATGGCTGCAATAGCCGCCTCGACGGCTTCTTCAACAGCCTGCGAATATTCACCCCGCCGCGCCTTATTGCGCTCTTCATGCAAGGGCCGCATGGGCTCACAACCCGGGCGCTCATGCGGAAAATTGATCATGCGGATTGAGGCGCAGCGCTGATCCATACGATGCTGCACAACGAGATTATAATAATACATATTGTGGTTTTCAGCCAAATCAATCACGCTGAATTTATTGCCGAGCATGTTGGCAATATGCATTTGCGAGAAGGCGCAAGAGGTCACAGGTATGCGATAGTGCCGCCC
>CAIVAX010000490.1 GCA_903903935.1 uncultured Hyphomicrobiales bacterium
ACCACAGCGGATCAAACTCGTTCAAGATCGCTTGAATGGTCGACCAAGACGTGTATTAAATTACGACACACCAAACGAAGCATTCACCGCTCTCGTTGCATTAGATACTTGAGACCACCCTGCATAAAATTCATTTTATTTTTTTAAGAAAATCCGGGCCGTCCGTTCTCTTGTTTGAGGTAGGGTTCTTGGGCTTCCTATAGCGGTTTTTTTAAGGGCCGGGGGGCGGATTCACTTGACCTCTAAAGGCTACCTGTTGCAAAGTACCGGGGTTCTATTTTGACTGCTCTAAAGCAGAAAGACGACGGCATGAACCTGCCGGCTATTATAAAGTCCGGAGCCCTTCAGGGTAAACCCGAGGAAGCCAAGGCATTGGCTCCGGGTGAGGGGCAGTCGCGTCCCCCAGAGATCCATGAAGGTGAATTGATTAATGACGATCCTCCAATCGACGTCATTATCACTGCTAACCAGATTAAAGAACGGATCATTGATTACTTAGGTGCTGTTCTAGCCCGTTGCTGGGTTGACAGGACCCTGCTGGACCAGATTGAGGCTAACCCCCATCAGGCCCTTCGCCATATTGGCATTTTGCTTCCCCCCGAGATTGACATCAAGGTCGAGCGCTCAAATCAGCAGCGCCCTCGTCTGGTCATTTATGAATTTAATGCAGACCGATCTATGCGCATGCGCATCTGCTATCTGCAGTTAATGATGATGGCTGGCAAATAGGCCTCCTGCTCTTAAAGTAAAACTTTAACTAACCCAACCAGCCTCTACCAAGTGCAGCCTTTTTGGCTTCAGTTGCCAGGGTATTATGACCCTTGGAACCTCCCCAGGCAAAAAATTGGCGGTCCAATGGTCTAGCCACGTCCCGCCCTGGCCATAATCTGAAATAAGACGCTCTCCATCAAGCTTTGAAGACAGGCGCCGAGCTGGAAGGGACTGCTGAATGGGCGCGGAAAGCAAGTCGTGGAAACTGCCCCAATCATAACCAGACAAAATATTAGGAATTGCGGCGAGCCTCGCCTCGACGTCACCTTGGGATTGAGAATTGAGAAAAAGCTGTCCGGCCACATTACAGAACAGGACGAGCTGATCTTCGCCCTGCCCAAGATAAAGTAAAGGATCAGCGAAAAAATCTGCGTCTATCCATTTAAGCTTTGCGCGAGATCTGCGAAGAGCCGCACCATGGATAAAATTAAACAAGATTGGCGCCAAGGGATCTGGATCAATGCAAGTGATTGACCCAAAATTCTGTAAGAACTTGTCTGAAAGACACCAGCCAGCGCTTGGCCCGACCAACACCAAATTTTGATGGCCGGGAGGCGCCTGATCGAGAAAGGATGAGACCTCTTCCAAGAAGGGGCGCCACAAACTGCGCCGAGAGCGCAGGGCACGTGCATGCCAGATCAGACCACCTGTCGCATCAAACAGTCTTGAGAGACTGGCTATTTGCATTCAGACAGTCCGCGCGCACCGAAGGGAGAGTTTCTGCCCTCCGGACAAGCAATAGGGTATGTGGCATTTGCTGGGGCATAAAATCCAGGAGGAGCCGGTTTGCAGCGATTGCCGGCCGGATAAGTTCCTGGTTCGCAGTGGGGCATTATATTGCCAGTCAAGCCAGTCGGCTTAGGTGGTGCTGATGGTTTTTCTTCAGACTTGGGCTTAGGCGGCGGCCCATTGGCAAAGCCAGGTAGCGGAGACAAAGCCAGAGCGCTAGCCAAAGCCAAGCTAAAGGTCAGCTGTTTCACGTGAGACAACATGGATCAACCTCAAGTTCATCATCCACCAGTATATCAACCACCAATATATTAACCCCCAGTATAATGCAGGGTAATACTTATACGACGATTGCGCGGATCAGACTTATCGGCTGGATTAAAGGGGTCCGTATCTGCAACGCCTTCAATTTTCGTCACCCGATCACTGGCAACACCGTTCTTTTCGAGCATTTGCCTTGTTAGATCGGCACGCTCGGCCGAGAGCATCCAGTTATTCTTTCCAGCTGCGCCCGCATTGGCAAAGGGCACACTATCGGTATGGCCGCGAATGGTGACCTTGTTTTGCATGCCGGCGACAGATTTAGAAATTTCATCAATTAGCGCTTGTGATTTTGGGGCCAGCTTTGTGGTTCCAAGTCCAAACATGGAGAAATCGGCCTTATCGATGACTTCGATGCGAAGGCCTTCTTTCTCACGCACAATACTGACTTGTCCTGCAAGATTAGCCAGAGCGCTATTGGCCATCATCTTTTCTTTGAGATCGGATTCAAGCTTAGCGAAATTCTTATCGTCCTGCTCTTGAGCAATCTTTTGCTTTTGCTCATCCGTCAATTGATCTGCTGAAGGCCCCTTGCCAGCTTTATCCTGACTCTCGGAGCCTTTGCCTGCCATTTCGCCCTTTTGAGGGCCCTTGCCAGCTTCTTTATCTTTCT
>CAIVAX010000491.1 GCA_903903935.1 uncultured Hyphomicrobiales bacterium
GTCTCTCACTCGCAAGTCTCTCACTCGCAAGTCTCTCACTCGCAAGTCTCTCACTCGCAAGTCTCTCACTCGCAAGTCTCTCACTCGCAAGTCTCTCACTCGCAAGTCTCTGCGTCTGCGGAAATTGGCGAAATGGATGCGCGCACGTTGCAGCTCATGCTCTATCGCGAAATCGGCATTGCGGCTGTTGCTGCTGCTCTGGCTGTCTCTCGCGAGGACGATCAGCCTCGCCTTTCGCCCTCAGCCACACATGAGATGGCAACCAATTTGTTGGCCAACGATAAGGCCGCATAAAAAAGGCCTGCTCATGCAGGCCGATTTTATATTTTGGAGCTGCCAGCCTAGTTTAGCGCACAATCACTTTGACGCCCATGGGCGCGCGATTGTAGAGATCGATCACATCGATATTGCGCATGCGAATGCAGCCTGAGGACACGCTATGTCCAATTTTGTCTGGCTCATTCGTGCCATGAATCCGATACATTGTGTCGCGGCCATGATCATATAAATACAGCGCTCGTGCACCCAGTGGATTGTCGGGTCCACCCGGCAGGCCACCAGCAGCTGCAGTTGGCTTGAGGTGCGGCCAGCGCTCCAACATATCGGCGGGGGGCATCCAATGCGGCCATTCGGCCTTGCGCCCAACTGTGGCCGTGCCTGTCCAGCCATAGGCTTCAGCGCCTGTTGCCACGCCATAGCGCATAGCGCGCTTATTGGGCAGGACCAGATAGAGGAAGTTTTCCTTTGTATCGATCACAATGGTGCCAGGCGCTTGGCCGGTGGGATCGTCGATCTCATAGCGTTGAAAGGCGGCTTCCAATTCAAAATTGGGCACCAAAGCCATGAACTGGCTATCGCGGGGGGATAGCGAGGGGTCAGGCATGCTTTTGAAACTACAGCCGGAAACAGCCAATGAGAGCAGGCACAGCCCGACAGGAAATAAGCGATTCATCACACAGCCTTGGACAACTTGATTTGAACACAATGCGATATCTATTAAGGTCTTCCTTACTATAATGTTATTTTTATCTGCCTTCAGATTGACAAATTGTGTTGCTGTGGCCAAGCTGATACACCCTATCCGCACAGAGGGCGAGTTTGCCTGTGTGAAGCCCTAAAATATTCGCTTTTTATAGAATAAGATTGTTTTGAGCCGTTCACTGATTGCCTCTGATCCTATTCTTGGAAGGGTTTCGTTCTTGAGTACTTTGCTCCTCACCCATCCCTCTTCTCTGCTGCATTCCATGGGGGTTTCCCATCCCGAGCGGCCGGACCGAATCAAAGCCATTGCCAAAGTGTTGGAGGATCCCCGTTTTCAGGCTTTGACCCGCGATCAGCCGCAGGCGGGGACCTTTGAGCAGATCACGCGTGTGCATCCGCAAGCCTATGTCGATACTCTGGCCGCCGCTGCCCCGGATGAAGGATTGGTGTCGCTGGATGGCGATACATCCATGGGGCCGGGCACATGGCAGGCGGCTTTACATGCCGTGGGCGGGGCCTGCCGCGCCGTCGATGATGTGATGAGTGGGAAAGCGTCCAATGCCTTTGTGGCCATGCGCCCGCCCGGTCATCATGCTGAAACGGCCGTGCCCATGGGCTTTTGTTTTTTTTAACAATATCGCGATTGCTGCCCGCCATGCGCAGGCCCGGCATGGGGCTGAGCGCATTGCGATTGTTGATTTTGATGTGCATCACGGCAATGGAACGCAAGAGATTTTCTGGGCCGATCCCTCTGTGCTTTATGCCTCTACGCATGAAATGCCTTTATATCCGGGCACGGGTGCGACGCGCGAAACGGGCGAACATAATTCCATCGTCAATGCACCTTTGCGGGCGGGGGATGGCGGCGCGCAATTTCGAGACGCAATGCAAAGCGTGATCCTGCCGCGTTTGCAGGCGATGCGCCCTGATCTCATTCTCATCTCGGCGGGCTTTGATGCGCATCGGCGCGATCCGCTCGCCAATCTCAATCTGACAGAAGCCGATTTTGCTTGGATCACAGGCAAATTGCTGGATCTTGCCAATAGTTCGGCCCAGGGGCGGCTCGTGTCCCTGTTAGAAGGCGGCTATGATCTTGAAGGCCTGAGCGCCTCAGTGGCTGAGCATGTGGCCATGCTGATGAGCGCTTATTGAGTGATCACGCTTTTGCGAAAGGCCAGCTAGGTGAGGCGCCAATCTGTCCGCGATGACGCAAAAAGCCATCGGCCAAAACCAGCGCCAACATAGCCTCACCTACCGGCACAGCTCGAATGCCAACACAAGGATCGTGTCGCCCCTTGGTGCGGATCTCGACCTCATGTCCATAGCGATCGATGGAGTGGCGTGGGGTCAGAATGGAGGATGTTGGTTTGACCGCAAATCTGGCCACAATGGGTTGGCCTGTCGAAATGCCGCCCAGAATACCGCCTGCGTGATTGGATGAAAATTGCGCTTGGCCATTCGCGTCTATGCGCATTTCATCGGCATTCTCTTCACCGGTCAGGCAAGCGCTGTTCATGCCCTCGCCAATCTCGACGCCTTTAACGGCATTCAAGCTCATCAACGCCGAGGCGAGTTCTGAATCTAATTTGCCATAAATGGGCGCGCCCCAACCAGCGGGCACGCCTTGCGCTTCAAGCTCAATCACCGCGCCGCAGGAAGAGCCGGATTTGCGGATCTGATCAAGATAATCTGACCACATGGCAGCAGCCTTGGCATCGGGACAGAAGAAGGGATTGTTGTCGACTTCAGACCAATCCCAATTTTGACGATCAATCTTATGTGGGCCGATCTGCACCAAAGCGCCGCGAATGGTCACGCCGGGGATGACTTTGCGGGCAATGCCGCCAGCAGCAACGCGCATTGCGGTTTCTCTGGCCGAGGAGCGCCCGCCGCCGCGATAATCGCGAATGCCATATTTGGCATCATAGGTATAATCGGCATGGCCGGGGCGATATTGATCTTTGATCTCTCCATAATCTTTGGAGCGTTGATCGACATTGTCGATCAACAGGCCAATCGATGTGCCAGTGGTCACCTGCTGACCGGATTGGGTATCGGGCATGACGCCGGAGAGGATTTTGACCTGATCAGGTTCCTGACGCTGTGTGGTGAAGCGCGATTGTCCGGGCCGGCGCTTATCAAGGTAGATTTGCAGATCACCCGCCTCAAGCGGGATCAGCGGCGGGCAGCCGTCAACCACGCAGCCAATGGCAGGGCCATGGCTTTCGCCAAAGGTGGTAAGTCTGAACAGATGACCAAATGTATTGTGTGACATGATGAACCCAATCCTTGCTGGTTCTAAGGATCAGCGGGCGTCAGGTCAAACCCGTTTGCGGTGAACCTTGGCCAGATGAATTGTGCTTATGCGCTTTGGCTATTTCGCTTGGGCACGGCTGGCGCGCCGACCCATTGGGAATGGGCGGGGATTTCCTCACCCTTCATCACCACGGTCAGTGGCCCAAGGCGGGCATATTTGCCAATTTTGGTATCATAGAGCACGGTTGATCCTGCCCCCAAGGTCACGCCATCTTCAACATGCACGCGGCCGATTTTCATCACCCGGTCCTCGTATAAATGAGTCTGCAGAGCAGAGAGGGCATTGAGCGAGACGAAATTGCCAACGCTCACACAATCAAATTCGGTTATGTCCGTCATATCGACATAACAGCCCTGACCAAATTTGGTGCCGAACAGGCGCAAGATCCAAGGCAGGAAGGGTGTGCCCTTGAGATGATCGAGCAGCACTTTGGCGCCCATGCCCCAATACATCACCGCGACTGCTTCCGTGCGCATCGCCCACCATGACCACATGGGGCGCACCATGGGTTCATAGCGCCCCATGGTCAGCCATTTGACGATGATGCAGACCGCCACCAGTGCCAGCGAGATCAGCACAGAGCAGATGATAAAAATCACCGTCAATTGGAAATAGCGATGGCCAAGCAAAGGCGGGGCGAGAAATTCCACCGCCCATGTGCCAAAGGTGATGAACAGCATAGTCGGCAGAGAAATATGCACGGCTTCAAACACGGCGCGGGCAAATTTTTTCCATGCCGGGGGTTCATAGGTCCAATTGGAGCCTGTGTCATAGCGCTGGCGCACGGGCAGTTTGATTGGGGGTGAGCCAAACCATGTATCGCCGGGTGCCATGAGCTCATTGGCGGGAGGTTTGGATTTAATACCAATCAGAGCGCCTGTTGGAATATCTGCGCCCGGTGGCACAACGCCATCATTACCGATGAAGACACGCGCGCCGGTGCGCACGCTCTTCAGATACATCCAGCCGCGGCGGATATCTTCATCACCCAGCACAACTTCATCAGCGATGAAACATTTCTCGCCAATCTCGACCAGATCATAACGGCCGGCCAGATTGGTGGAGATTTCCGCATCCTTGCCAATCTTGGCGCCCATCAGCCGATACCAAGCTCGCATATAGACCGTGGCAAAGAGCGAGGAGAGAACCTCGAGCATGATTTCGGTCGACAGCGCGACAGTCCATTTGCGGAAATAGAACCAAGAGTGAACCGAATAAGTGCCTTCTTTGACGCGCGGCAAAATCGTCCAGCGAAACACAGCAATGAGGCCAACGGTGATGATCACCATCATAAAGGAGGTGGGCCAAGCCATGAGAGGAATGGTCAAAAGATAAAGCGTGCGATCAATGTCGGCTATGCCGATGATGTCGTCGACGCGATCAAACACCCAGAAGGAGGGAAACAGCGGCAAGAGGCTGAAGGGTGGAATGGCCAGAACCATGATCGTGTACAGAAAGGTCATGAAGCTTTTGCGCGTCGCGCTGGCGGTGGATTGTGTATCAAGTTCATCTGGATTGATAGCGCCCACAGGCTTGCCGGGCGAGCCATCCCATATGGCATAGGCTTGAATGCGCGTGCCTGATTGAATGGAGGTCAGATCTTTGAGTTCCGCACCTTTTCCGATGATGACATCTTCTTCGATCACACAGGAGGTGCCGATATAGGCATCTTCGCCAATCTCGCATGTGCCAATGATCAGCTCATTGCCTTCCACACGCGCATTGGCGATTTTGAGACGGGAGCCCACCGAGGCATAGGCACCAATGGTGATGAGATCCGGCGCGCCAAGTTCGATATCGCCAATCAGCGCATCAGGTCCAATCTTGGCACCCAAAGCTGTCAGATACAGACGCATCAAGGGCGAGCCTTGGAACCATTTCATATGGGTGAGAGCAAGAAAACGCTGCACCAACCACCAGCGATAATAATAGACGCCCCACAGCGGATAGCGCCCAGGTTTGGTGCGCCCCAGAAAGAGCCATTTGGCAGCAATGGCAATGGCAATGGTGGCGATGTTGATGCAGATATAAACACCCAGCAGAGCGGCGACTTCTTGCAACAGACTGGCTTGTTCATCCGTGAGCAGCATATAGCTGACGAAGACACCCAGCCATTGCGCGGTCATCAGCGCTAGAATGAAGGGCAGCGCGATAAATTGCGCCAGCCCGCACAAAAAGCGCCGCTTCAGCGAGGGTGGATCAAAGGTCAGATCTTGCGGCGCGCTGTGATTGAACTGATGCTTTGCCAATAAGTCAGCCATAGCGCGCAATGAGCGCGCGGCATAGACATCTTGCAAAGTAATGCCAGCCAGACTTGGTGTTTCGCGCACGATTGAGACAAAGCGCGCAGCGAGCAGCGAATGGCCACCCAGATCGGTGAAGAAATCCGCATCAAAGGGAATGATCTGCGGGGGCAGAACGCGGCGCGCGGCGGCCAGCAAAATGGCCTCAATATCATTGCGTGGGTCTTCTTGTTCTTGGCTGCTGGAATCTTGCACGCTGAGGGGAAGGGTTTTTAGCACGCCGCGATTGGCTTTGCCCGAGGAGAGGCGGGGCAGGGCTTCAATCGTCTCATAACGGGCGGGCACCATATAGGCGGGTAATTTTTCCATCAGCGCAGCGCGCAAATCGCGCGCATCAATGGCGCTCTTATTCTCTGTCACCAGAAAGGCGACGAGCTGATCTAGGCCTTGGTCCTGACGCAGAACCACGCAGGCCTGAGTAATAGTGGGCAGTGCGGACAAGCGATTTTCGATCTCGCCCAGTTCGACGCGAAAGCCGCGAATCTTCACTTGATCATCAATGCGCCCTTTAAACAGCAGCGCGCCATTTGCATCGATCACAACCGCATCACCCGAGCGATAGAGGCGCGGATCGGGCCCATTCGGCGCAAAGGGATTGAAGATGAATTTTTCATCCGTCAAATCGGGACGACGCAAATAGCCCTTGGCTATGCCGGGGCCGCCAATCAGCAATTCCCCTTCCACACCCGGCCCTAGGAGCTGCAAATTCTCATCGACCACATAGCAGGTGTAATTGGGAATGGGCGTGCCAATGGTGACGGGCTGATCAGGCTGCACTTCGGCAATTGTGGCCACCACAGTTGCTTCCGTGGGGCCATAGCTGTTGAAAATATGGCGGCCGGATTTGCACCAGCGATTGGCAATGATCGGCGGGCAGGCTTCGCCGCCCAGAATGATAATGCGCAAAGAGGCAATATCACGCGTGAGCATGGAGAGCAGAGTTGGCACTGTGTCCAAAACAGTAATGCCAGCTGCTTCCATCACATCAGGCAGGCGATCCACATCACCCATTAAATCTGGACTGGCGACATAGAGGCAGGCGCCCACCATATAGGGGATCCAGATTTCCTCCATCGACAGATCAAAGGCGAGCGAAGCGCCTTGAAAGACTATGTCAGTTTGCGTGAGGCCATAGACTTCATTGGCCGAGCGCAGATAATGGCAAATATTGCGGCCGGTTATCACAATGCCCTTAGGCTTACCGGTCGAGCCGGATGTGTAGATCATATAGGCTGGATGATCAGGTGTTGCGCCCGCTGCTCTGGCGTCGACTTTGAAATTATCGCTGCTGTCGATGAGATCATCTTCCATCAGAATATCGCAGGGCATGCGCCCGGCTGCGCGCTTGGCAAAGCCTTCATCGGTGATCAGCGCTTGCGCCTTGCAATCAGTCAGACATTCAGCAATGCGCTCAGGCGGCGCATCCGCATCAAAGGGCAGCCAAGCCGCGCCTGTTTTGGCGATCGCAATTTGTGCGATCAAGAGATCGGCGCCGCGCGGCATCCATAGGCCGACCACATGTCCTGGCCCTATGCCATGGCGGATCAAACCACGGGCCAAAGCCAGAGCTGTTTGATCGACCTGCGCATAGGTCAGCTGACGCTCACCTGAAATCAGGCATAAGGAATCGGCATGGGCAGTGACAGAGGCTGAGAATATCTCGCTGAGCAGTTCATTTTTGATCAGATCGGGACGCGCGGGACCGCGCAGAACCAAAGCTTGGGCGGGTTCTGACTTGGTCTGAGGGTGCGACAGGTCCGGCTCACTTTGAGTCATTGTAGCTTGTGTCCGCTTTCCGATCGGCAAGATCGAGGCTGTTGAACCAACAACGTCGATGGATATTCGAATCGAGGAGTCGCCCATGCGATTCCTACCATGATTCAAACCTACGAAGCCTTATAAGCATTTAAAAAATGAATGATATTTGATGCCTATGGTTCATTATCTCAAGCGAGGATGAATGGGGACTGAAGACGACAGCCTAAATCCAGTTAAAGCTGCCATCCGCAAAAAGAATGGGGCGGTCCTGCCAGATCTGCACGAGAGGTGCTCGTTCAATAGGCATATCAGCAAGCAGGACCAGCAAAACGCGGGCTATGCCGCCATGGGCAACAACGCAGGTATCTTGGTTGAGGCTTTCTAGCCAAGGCCTTACCCGTTCAGCCAGCATGGCATAGCTTTCACCCTTGGGTGGCACAAAGCCCCATTTATCAATCTCGCGGGCTTTAGCCTCAAGCGGGGCTTGCATTTGGACCTCGGGCCAGGTCAGGCCTTGCCATTGGCCAAAGGATAATTCTTTGAGCCGTGGATCGGTGTGATAATCCTGCTCGCTCAGGCCCAAATGCGTCCTGACAATATGCATGGTGTTGCGGGTGCGCGAGAGCGGCGAGGCGACAAAGTGCAGGTGCTTATCGTCCAGCTGCATGCGGCGCAGGAGTTTCTTGATCTTAAGAGCGGCTCTGGCCGATTGCTCCAGACCTTTGGAATTAAGGCCAATGTCCTTTTGGCCCTGCAAGCGGCCTTCAGCATTCCAATCGGTTTCGCCATGCCGCAGGAAGATGAGCCGATGGGGCAAGTCTATGCGCATCGGCCCGATCCGTTAGTCTTTGCCCACAACGCTAATGTCGGGAGCGGCGGGGTTTTTCATCCCCACCACATGATAGCCAGCATCGACATGCAGAATTTCACCCGTCATGCCCCGTGACATGGGCGAGAGCAGGAAAGCAGCTGTTTCGCCGACTTCTTCAATCGTGACTGTGCGGCGCAGCGGGGCATTATATTCGTTCCATTTGAGAATATAGCGGAAGTCACCAATGCCAGAGGCTGCCAAGGTCTTGATGGGGCCAGCTGAAATGGCATTGACCCGAATATTCTTCTCGCCCAGATCAGCCGCCATATAGCGCACGCTGGCTTCCAGAGCCGCTTTGGCAACGCCCATCACATTGTAATGAGGCATCCATTTTTCTGCCCCGTAATAGGTCAGGGTCAGTAAGGAGCCGCCATTTGTCATCAGCTTTTCAGCCCGCTGGGCGACAGCGGTGAAGGAATAGCAGGAGATGAGAAGAGATTTGGTGAAATTCTCTTCGGAGGTGTCGACATAACGCCCCGTTAGTTCATCTTTATCGGAAAAGGCAATGCAATGGACCAGAAAATCAAGACCACCCCATAGGCGCGAGATTTCCGCAAAAACACTATCAATGGTCGCAGGGTCGGTGACATCGCAATGGCCCACCACCGCCGCGCCAAGTTCTTGAGCCAGCGGGCGGACGCGTTTTTCCAAAGCTTCGCCTTGATAAGTGAAGGCCAATTGGGCGCCGGCATCATGTGCCGCCTTGGCTATGCCCCAAGCAATTGAGCGATTATTGGCAACGCCCATGATCAGGCCGCGTTTACCGGCCAAAATCCCTTGCGAGGGAAGAGCTTGGGAGTGTTCTTGTGACTGGGACATTATCCATCCATGGCTTCGTCTGCGCTTCATCGAAGCGGCATTTGCCGTTTAAGCTGTGGGGTGGCTGATGGCAAGTCTTAGGCTTTGTAAGCCGCGCACACAAATTGTCACCCAAAGAGGGTGAAATTGACCATAGGCGCTGCGAGCAATCTGCCTTAGACTTGGAGATAGTGAAGGATTGAATCGTCCCATCAGGCGGGATTGTCGCGATGAGCTTGCGATTAGAAACCATACGCGCCGACATTGAACAGGCTGTTCCAGCCTTGCGCCGTTTTGCCCGCGCTTTGCTGGCTCGGCCCGAGGCACATCAGACTTTGGCGACATTGCATGTGCTGGCCGATGATCTGGTGCATGAAACTGTTTTGTTGGCGATTCGATCAGAGCGGGTGGTCGATAGTTTCCGGCCCATTAAATTATCGCTGTATGCGAGCTTGATTGGCTTTCATGCGGCGCATCTTAAACAAATTGGCTCCCTTACCCATAGGCAGGGCGCTTTTGCATTAGAAGACACAAGTCAGAACCATGAGCATGGATTGATCGGCGCGCTCGATCATCTTGCTCTTGAAGATCGTGTTGTTTTGCTTCTCATCTCTCTGGAACAGATGAGCTATGATGAGACGGCCGAGATTTTACATATTTCGCGCGCTTTGGTGATTCAGCGTCTGGTGCGGGCGCGCAATCATTTGGTGCGGCATATGCCGGGCCAGCAATCTGGTGTGTCGTCACATCCGCATTTGCGATTGGTGAAGTAGCGGATCATGAAACGCGCCCGCCTCACCATTACCGATTCCGATCTTGCCTCTTATGTGGATGATGAGGCCAGTCTCGTCCCCAGATCCGATGTGCAGGCGCATCTGGAGGAAACACCAGAGGATCGGGCACGTGTTGATCTCTGGCTGCGGCATAAAGAGCTTTTACAGCTTGCCTTTGGCCGCGCCGCGCATGAGCCGGTGCCTTTGGCTTTGTCGGTATCGCATCCAAGGACTGTGCGGCCTGATCATGATGATGATCTTGAGGCTCAGATTACAGCTGTGCAGGCACTTGAGCCACTGACGCAGTCGCAGAATGTGTCACGGTCCGGTGTGCAGCCTTCGCATCGCTGGTTATATGGCTTTATCCTGGGTGCTCTGTGTGCGGGGCTTGTGTTGGTTTTCAAGCCAGAGCTGATGCAAGATTTAACTGCGCTTGGCTATCGGTTGGGAGTTTCTGGATCGGAGCCCCAAAAACTGGATGAGATCAATCTACAATTGGCGCGGCGTGCGAGTGAGGCGCATCGCACTTTTGTCGCAGCACGCAATTTAGGTTTAATGGGCGCACTCACTATTGCCGATGATCCCTCTTTATCGCTCGCGCTGACAAAGCTTGTCGGGGTTGGCGTGCATGTGCCCAATTTCAAAGCTGAGGGCTTGCAATTGGTGGCTGCTCGGGTGACGCCGGGTGAATTGGGTCCGGCGGCCTTTCTGCTGTTTCAGTCTGATCTTGGCGAGACGATTGGCTTGTTGATCAGCCGCATTGTGGGGGCTGAGACGAGCTATCCTGTTTATCGCAATGATCGGGGCACGGCGACCCTGACTTGGACGGCAGGTCAGGGTGGTTATGTGCTCACTGGTCAGCTTGACTCCAACAGGCTGCTGGCTTTGCGAAAAGCCAGCGGCTTTTAGAGCTCAGGTCAAATCTTGAACCTTCAAGTTAGATCTTGAGCCTTCAAGTTAGATCTTGGCGCGGATTATAGGGCCGCTCGCTTTGCCATTTGCGCATAAGCGCGTCCAACTCGGGCCCAGTGGCTTCCGGCAATGTGATTTTGATTGTCACCAGAAGATCGCCTGCCGTGCCGCCAATCTTTGGCAAGCCTTTGCCGCGCAGACGCAGGGTACGCCCTGAATTGGTGCCAGCGGGCAAATTCAACTCCACAGCCCCGCTCAAGGTTGGGATTTGTACTTTGGCTCCCAAGACAGCTTCATAGAGCGTAATGGGCAGATCAAGGCGCAAATCATGCCCCTCCACCCGGAAATAGGGATGATGGGCAATATGCACGCTGATCAGTGCATCGCCAGGTTCGGATCCGGGAACAGGGCTGGGATGACCCTGTCCTTTCAGGCGGATCTGTTTGCCCTCTTCGATCCCGCCGGGAATTTTGACGTCCAAGGTTTTGCCATTGGCCAAAGTCAGGCGTTTGGAGGTGCCGGAAATGGACTCTTGCAGGCTGACGGTGACGCTGGCCGCAATGTCGGCGCCGCGCGCACGCTCCTGCTGCCCGCCAGCGCGACGACCGGCGCCAAACAGATCGGCAAAAATGTCAGAGGCATCAAAGCCACCACCAAAGGGATTGCCTGAGGCTCTGCCGTCAAAGCCCGCGCCGGCTCCGGCTGTTTGCCGTCGGCGATTGTTAAAGCCCTCAAATCCTTGGAATTTTGGCTTACCTTCGGCGTCAATCTCGCCTTGATCGAATTGGCGGCGCTTTTTCTCGTCGCCCAAAATCTCATAGGCGGAGTTTGCCTCGGCAAACATTTCCTTGGCCTTTGGGTCGGTTTTATTCTGGTCGGGGTGATATTTCTTGGCGAGCTTGCGAAAGGCTTTTTTGATGTCCTCGGTCGTCGCAGACTTGCTCACCCCCAAAACAATGTATGGATCACGCATTTAGAGCCAACTCCGGCACTGCCCTTTGGGGCTGGGTGCAACATTCCTCTTCTATGTGGGTTTTGTCGGGCGCTAACGCAAGTAAAAATCGTTGCGGCGGCTTGCGGGAATTGCGGATTGGGGACTGTTTGTTCGGGGGCCTTAAAAAAGCCTCCCCAAAGCGATTTTTCGTGTTAGCTTTCAGCAAAACGGGCGGGTCCCAAAAAGATGACCAGCTCACAAGATTACTGATCAAAGTAACTCATAATCCAGCTGGGAGGCTGACCATGGTTTGTTTGATTGCATCGGGTCGTGTTTTATCGTCATGCGTTTTAGCCTCAGCCCTGTGGCTGAGTGCAAGCTTTGCGCATCAAGCCAAAGCGCAAGATTTCTACAAAGGCAAAACCCTCAATATTGTTGTTGGCAATTCACCCGGCGGCGGCTTTGACGCCAATGGTCGGCTCTTGTCGCGTCATATTGCGCGCTTCATTCCCGGCAAGCCTGAGGTGATTGTCACCAATATGCCCGGCGCTTCGAGTCAGACGGCGGTGCAATATCTCGATACGACGGCGCCAAAGGATGGCACGGCCATCACCATTTTCAATTTTGGTTTGATTGGCGAATCTTTGCTCATCCCCAATCGGGTGAAGCTCGACTTTCGCAAATATAATTGGATTGGCAGTATCGGAATGGATATTGCCGTTTGCTATATGTGGCATTCTAAAGGCGCCAAAACGCTTGCCGAGGTGCAGAAAATACCCGGTGGTTTGGTGATGGGCCTGACGGCAGTTGGAACATCCAATGATGTCAATCAGCGCATTATGTCGAAAATCTTTGGTGTGAAACTCAAGCAGGTCGCCGGCTATCCAGGCAGTGCAGAATTGCGTCTGGCCACGGAGCGCGGCGAGCTTGATGGCGATTGTGGTGCTTGGGGTGCCATGCCCGTTGAATGGCTGCAGGGCAATAAGGTCTATCCTTTCTTGCGCACAGCGCCCATTTTGCCGCCCGATCTGCCCAAGGAAGTGCCTTATGCCGTCGATATTGCACCCACCAAAATGGATGCTGATGTCATTCGTTTTCTGGTTGCTTCGGTTGAAGTGGGTCGCCCCTTTGTGGCCTCTCTGTCCGCGCCGCCTGAGCGCATTCGCATTCTCAGAGATGCGTTTAATGCTGCGGTGAAAGATCCGCTCTTTATCGCGGATGCGGAAAAGCTGCGCTTGCCAGTCATGCCGCGTTCAGGGGAAGAGGCGCTCAAGGTTGTTGAGAGCATTTACGCCACGTCACCAGAAGTGATCGAGGCGGCGCGCAAACTGTCAGCTGATTAAGGACTGCGGCGCA
>CAIVAX010000492.1 GCA_903903935.1 uncultured Hyphomicrobiales bacterium
GGAATGAAGAAGGTTTGATCGGTAGCCAGAAATCCAGCTCCGAAATATATAAATTAACAACAAAATCAATAATTTATGGTCGGGGTAGCAGGATTCGAACCTACGACCTGAAGTACCCAAAACTTCCGCGCTACCAGACTGCGCCATACCCCGATTTTTGCGTCAGGCCCCTGAGATGTCAGGACACTCATGCATGAGGCCGATGGCTAGCATGGCTGCCCGCCTCGAACAAGGCCGCTGAGGGCCTTGGATGCGTTTTTGCAGGACACCTTAAGATGATCAGCCGATTACTTTACGCCGATCACTTGGCAAACAGGCTGTGCTGGACGCGATCCCCGCTCTTCAAGCCAATGGCTTTGGCGGTGCCGGCATTGACCTCCAGCACCGCATAAGTGGGGGCGCCTGAGGGAATGATCCGCTCGGAGAGGGGCTCGGTATTTTGCGCCACATTGACGACAATGCCGGCGCGGCTAATGAACACCATATCCAAAGGCAGATAAGTGTTCTTCATCCACATAGCGACATTGTCCTCGCGCTTGAAGTCAAACAGCATGCCGCGATCCTTGGGCATGAAGCGACGGAACATGAGACCCTTGGCCCGCTCTTCATCGGTGCGCATGACCTCAACAGAGAAGGTATGCGAGCCGGTAGCCGTGACAATTACCACGGACTCAAGCCCAACCTCAGGCGCATTTTGCGCCAGAGCTGCAGGTGAGAACGACAGTCCGAGTAAAGTCAGACACAGCAGCGCGGCGCAAGTCAGCCGCAGCGCAGCGGCCATTCGCATGACCAGCCAATTAGCGCAGCGCTGCAAGGGGAGCGAGTTTGGGATCAACAGAGACTCTGGGATCAACAGCGTCTTTGCTTTCATTCCCATCTTTGCCATCTTCATCGCAGCCAAACTCCATCCGCATCAAATTTGATGCAGATTAGTCCGAGCTCAGACTGAACGCCACTTCTTTTGCAGCTTTCAAATGGATCTCATCAACCCAAAAGCTGTGCAAGTTTGAACATGGGTCCATTGGACCCATGTAAAGTCGAAAGCGGTGGATATCAGTTCAATGCGAAGAGGGCATTGCCGTTTCGAGCGGGCGCACTTCTGCCGCCATCAAGCCCTTGGGTCCATCACCAAAGCGGACCAAAAGACTGTCGCCGGGTTTAAGATCGGTCAAGCCAAAGCGGCGCATGGTTTCCATGTGGACAAAAATATCTTCTGTCCCTTCGCCGCGTGTGACAAAACCAAACCCGCGCACGCGATTGAACCATTTGACAACAACAATCTCAAACCCACCGACCGGCACAACCTGCACATGAGTGCGCGGCGCAGATAATTGCGAGGGGTGCACAGCTGTTGATTCATCCATGCTGAGAAGACGAAACACTTGCTGGCCTTTTGAGCGTTGTTGAACTTCGCACACAATACGCGCCCCTTCGGGTGCGGATTGAAACCCGTCCCGCCGCAAAACAGTGACGTGGATGAGAACATCAGCTCCACCATCGTCAGGGACGATGAAGCCATAGCCTTTGGAAACATCGAACCACTTAATGCGGCCCGAAATTTCAATCAGATCAACGGGATTTTCCTCAGAAGAGGATTGAGGCAAAATACCCTCAAGGATCGAAGTCGATAAATCATTATTACCCAATGGAGTGGCCCCCAATACTTATTGCACCTAACGGTGCTTATGCTGAACTTTAGTCAATCAAATCGAATCACCAATGCCTTGGGTGAGTCGATGCGCCAAGATAGCACTGGCGCAGGCTTAGCAAAGCTGAAATTTCTCCCAAGCATGGAAATTGAAAGGTTTTTTGTCCGCCCAGACTGGCGCGGCGCCCTCATCACCCCGTTTTTGTACTCACAATAACGTGATTGGCTGCGCGCTCTGGCACGGGCAAAAATGATCTCTTCTATGCTTGCGCCAAGCTTATCTTGCACGAGAGATCATGTTCAGGACTTCCGCCTTTGCCACCCGAATCCTGCCGGCTGCTCTGCTCTGGCTCCTGCTGAACAAAGAAGCTGTGCACAAATCAACTATCTACAACCTCAAGAATAAAACCTAGACCCGGCTCACATGTATATGAGACGCGCGGGAAGACTTGGCACAGCAGACTTGGTACAGCAGATCACCCTGTCCTGCTGAGGGAATGTGCACACTTGCATGCAGCACAGATCTGTCCAATGTTAAGCCCATCATTAGGGGGTCATCATGGAAATGCGTCGACTGGGTCAATCAGGCCTGCATGTATCTCTGGTTGGTTTGGGCTGCAATAATTTTGGAGCCAGGCTCGATATTGAAGGAACGCGCGGCGTCATACATCGGGCTTTAGATCGTGGCATTACGCTGTTCGATACATCCGATTCCTATAGTGATGGAGTTTCTGAAAGTCAGATCGGACATATTCTGGGCGCACGGCGCAAGGACATTGTGCTGGCCAGTAAGTTTGGCTCGCCCATGAGGCCGGGCGTGATGCAGCGCGGCGGCTCGCGCCATTACATTATGCAGGCTGTTGAAGCGAGCCTGAAGCGTTTGCAGACAGATTGGATTGATCTCTATCAATTCCACAGGCCTGATCCCGCAACGCCTCTGGAGGAAACTCTGCGCGCTTTGGATGATTTGGTGCGCCAGGGCAAGGTTCGCTATATTGGCATTTCCAATCATCCCGCTTGGCGTGTTGTCGAGTCCCTCTGGATTGCCAAGCAAAACGGGCTCAATGCCTTTGTTACCTGTCAGGATGAATATAGCCTTTTGTCCAGACAGATTGAGGCTGAGTTAGTGCCAGCCATGCAAGCCAATGGGCTTGGCATTTTGCCCTATTTCCCTCTCGCCAGCGGTTTACTCACGGGCAAATATCATGAGGATCAGCCGCCGCAAGCCGGCACGCGCTTTGCAGGCAATGGGCGGTTCAAATCTCGCTATTGGACAAAAGAGAATTGGCACAAGGTCACAGCGCTCGAAGCCTATGCCAAGCAACATGGTCAGAGCTTGCTGACCTTGGCCTTTAGCTGGCTGGCAGCCCAGACTTGTGTGAGCAGCATTATTGCAGGCGCTACCAAGCCAGAGCAAATTGATGGGAATGTTGAAGCGGTTAACTGGGTTTTGACAGCTCAGGACCTGACCCA
>CAIVAX010000493.1 GCA_903903935.1 uncultured Hyphomicrobiales bacterium
AATGTGTCTGTTCATCCGCTGAAACAGCGGCAAGAAGGGCGTGGAGAGCCAATGGCTGAAATGATGGCCGCCTAATGCCGACATGCAAAGTTCCCGTCACAATGATTTAAATATCAAATATTTTTAATAACTTAGAAGAAAAAACCTGCTCGGATCCCAAATCGAGTCGCACTCTACACAAAGTTATGAAGAAACTCCATCCACTTCGCAGCCGGCGCGCGCTTAGCTTAGGAGCTGATTTTTGCGCACAGATGCAAAGCTCTATACTAGAGGGACTGATTCTGGCCTGCTTTGGCCCTTGCGCATGGACATAGACTTGGCCAATCCTCCCAGCCTCCCCCCTGCTGCCCGTGTGATTTCCGGCGAACGCCTTGAGGGCGATCTCGATGCCTCCTTGCGCCCGCTGACTTTGATGGATTTTACCGGACAGGAAGCTGCCCGAAAAAATCTGAAAGTCTTTATTGAAGCGGCCAAATCGCGCCAAGATGCGTTGGATCATGTGCTGCTGGTGGGCCCGCCCGGACTTGGCAAAACGACGCTGGCGCAGATTGTGGCGCGCGAATTGGGCGTGAATTTTCGCTCGACCTCGGGCCCCGTCATCGCCAAAGCTGGCGATCTGGCGGCGCAATTGACCAATCTGGAAGAGCGCGACGTTTTGTTCATCGATGAAATCCATCGCCTCAATCCGGCTGTCGAAGAAATTCTCTATCCGGCTATGGAGGATTTCCAGCTGGATCTCATCATTGGTGAGGGACCAGCGGCACGCTCTGTCAAAATTGATCTGGCCAAATTCACCCTTGTGGGCGCCACAACACGGGCTGGTCTTTTGACCACGCCTTTGCGTGATCGCTTTGGTATTCCTCTGCGGCTCAATTTCTATACGGTTGAGGAATTAGAGAGCATTGTTCAGCGCGGTGCGCGCGTGCTGGGCATAGCGATGAATGGGGAAGGCGCCAATGAAATTGCCCGCCGCTCGCGCGGCACACCGCGCATTGCCGGGCGTTTGCTGCGCCGTGTTCGCGATTTCGCGCTGGTCGATGGCGATGCAATGATCAATCGCCAAGTTGCCGATAAAGCTTTGTCGCAATTGGATGTCGATTCCATTGGTCTTGATATTATGGACCGGCGCTATCTTGAAATGGTGGGCATTAATTTCAACGGCGGTCCTGTTGGCATTGAGACCATTGCAGCGGCTTTATCCGAGCCACGCGATGCGATTGAGGACATTATCGAGCCCTATTTGCTGCAACAGGGCTTTTTACAACGCACGCCGCGCGGCCGCTTGCTCACCGCCGCCGCCTTTCGTCATCTGGGCCTGAGCGAGCCACGGCGCGAACCACCGCAATTTGGTCTCTTCTCCGGCGAGGAGGAGGCATGAGCAGTTTGGGGCCGGTGCATAGAATGCCCGTGCGTGTCTATTATGAGGACACGGATTTTTCCGGCGCTGTCTATCATGCCAGCTATCTGCGCTTTATGGAGCGCGGGCGCACCGAATTGCTGCGCACCTGCGGCCTCAATCAAGGCGCGCTGATGGCGGGACAGGGTGAATCCGCCTATGGCTTTGTGGTGCGCGATCTCACGATCAGTTTTATCACCCCCGCCCACATGGACGATTGGCTCGAGGTCGAGACCCATATTGTGACCCTTCGCGGCGCCTCGCTGGAGATGGAACAGATCATCCGCCGGCAGGGCGCAGCACTGGCTAAAGCCAAGGTCAAGATTGCCTGTGTGGCGCAGGGCCGCCCCCTGCGGCTGCCCGAATCAGTCCGAAAGGCACTTTCGCAGGTCTGAAAGCAGCAAATCAGCCTGATCGTAACGCCACATTAACCTTGCTAGAGTCTTAACTCTAAGCTGGCCCGTGGAGGCATTGAGACACGGCCCTCCACTGGCCCCAGAAATGACTGAATTGACCCCGATTATCTGAACAGGTCCCCCTGTTCGGACCTTTGAAGGACGAGTGGAATGAACGGAACGGAAATCGCCTCCGCGGCTCTGGCAGGCCCGAGTGAAGTCTCGCTTTTGAGCATGTTCTGGAGCGCGCATTTTGTCGTCAAAGTTGTGATGATCGGATTGCTGGTTGCCTCTGTGTGGTGCTGGGCGATCATCATCAATAAGACCATTCTGTTTTCCAAAACTGACCGCGATATGGATCGGTTTGAGGAAGCCTTCTGGTCGGGCAATTCGCTGGAGGAATTATATCAAGGCCTGTCGGCGCGCCCGACCATTGCTATGGCCAGCCTATTTGTGGCGGCCATGCGCGAATGGAAGCGCTCCTTTGCCAATGCGAGCTCGGCCTTTATGGGCCTGCAGGCGCGCATTGAAAAAGTGCTCGATGTGTCGATTGCCCGCGAAGTTGAAAAGCTGGAATCGCAATTGCTCGTTCTTGCCTCTGTGGCTTCAGCCGGGCCGTTTGTTGGCCTGTTTGGCACGGTCTGGGGCATTATGACTTCGTTCCGCTCGATTGCCGCGTCGAAAAATACCTCGCTGGCGGTTGTCGCGCCGGGCATTGCCGAGGCTTTGTTTGCCACCGCCATTGGCCTGTTTGCGGCTATTCCCGCGCTGATCTTCTATAATATTCTGCAAGGCAAAGTGGCCCGCTCGCAGGCGCGCATGGAAAGTTTTGCAGACGAGTTTTCATCCATTCTCTCGCGCCAGATCGATCAACACGTCGCCTCTGAACGCGATCGGGCTGCCTAATCGGCCAATTGGAGTCCGTGCATGGGCATGTCAGTTTCTTCCGCAGGACATAAGTCAGGCCGACGGCGGCGCGGCGTGCCGCGCTATGGCGCTATGGCCGAAATCAATATGACGCCCTTTATCGACGTCATGCTGGTTCTGTTGATCATTTTCATGGTGGCCGCACCTTTGCTCGCCACCGGCGTGCCGATTGATCTGCCAGAAACCAAGGCTGCGGCGCTCAATATCGACACCAAGCCCATAAGCGTCTCGGTGGATGAGCATGGATTGCTGACATTGATGGATCAGCCCGTCTCGATGGACACTCTGCCAGATCGCCTGCGTGAGCTGGCCAAAGGCGGCTTTGATGAGCGCATTTATGTGCGTGGTTCCAAAATGGTCAATTATGGCCGTGTGGCCGAAGTCATATCGGTGATTACGAGTGCGGGATATAAAAAGGTCGCATTGGTGACTGAGCCGGAGAAGAAGTGAGCCTGACACGGTGAAACTATCCGCGACAGAACCAGGTATTTTAGTTTCGGGATTGGCGCATGGCGCCATCCTGCTGGTGTCGCTCGTCGCTTTTTCCAATCCGCCGCCTTTGCAGGTTTTGGAAGAAA
>CAIVAX010000494.1 GCA_903903935.1 uncultured Hyphomicrobiales bacterium
AGCGAGCCTGAGAACAATCCCAGCAGGGAGTGAAGAAGATCAAGCTGCATGAAGGCACCTGAACGTTGAACAGTCGCAGGCAGAAAATGAGCCACAGCACAAGCAGTAATTAATCAAATGCGGCATCATTATCTCACCCAGAATCTGAGGCGAAGGTGAGACAAAGAGTGCCTTTAGACAAGCCTCATTCTAATCTTTGAGGACCATCCAACAGCTTTTCATTTCCAGAGTAATAACCTTAACTTGATTGGTTTGATCAAATTAAATGCGCGCCCATTCGCTTCAAGCCTCGCTCTCAAGAGCCCGACGCAAACGGCGAATGAGGTGAGCACGTGATTTCTCATCTGCCTGACTTCTAATCGCGCCATCAATATCGAGCACAAGGCGGGATACATCATTATGCCAATCCCTATGACCAAGGTCTTCAGGCTGCAATCGTGGTACAGCGCCGCTGATGGGCAGCGCCTGACCAGCTTTGAGCGTGAAGCTTTCATCGAGCTTGGGCGCAATGATCTCATTTTGTGGCAGAGCTGTGCGCAGTCGCTCAGTGAGCCCGCGCAAAGCGTCATCCTCGCCATGAACAAGAAAGACAGTGCCATGAATAGGCCTACGCTGTTTGACCCATTCCACCAATGAGGGGGCATCAGCATGTCCAGAATAGACATCCAATGTGCGGATCTGAGCGGCGACACGAATTTGCTCGCCCATGATGCGAACCTGCTTGGCGCCTTCTTGGAGTATGCGCCCCAGAGTGCCCTGCGCCTGAAACCCAACGAGCAAGATTGTTGCCTCCGCGCGCCATAACCAATTGCGTAAATGATGGCGTATGCGCCCAGCCTCGCACATGCCGCTGGCCGAGAGGATGATATGAAAGCCGCTCAAACGAGCAATCGCTTTGCTCTCTTCCACGCTTGGCGTAAATCTTACCTGAGGATGATGAAAGGCGCGCTGCAAAGCCTCGCCATTTTCTAAATCCGACAGATGAGCGGCAAAGACCTCACTGGCGCGAATGGCAAGAGGTGAATCAATAAAGACAGGTGAAGACGGAATCTCGCCTGCGTCCATGAGCCCGATCAGATCAGCAAGCAATTCTTGCGTGCGCTCAACTGCAAAAGACGGGATCACCAGCGCGCCATTGCGCTGTGCAGCCAATTTCACCTCTGCGGACAAACGAGCGCGGCGCATCTCAGATGACAGAGGTGGACGCTCAACATCCCCATAAGTCGATTCACAAATCAGATGATCAATATCGCTGGGACCTGTAGGATCAATCTGCAAAAGCTTCGCCTTTGTTCCAATATCTCCAGAGAATAAGAGACGCGTGCGAATCTCTTGTTCTTTTTCTTGCTCTTTTTCTTTTTCCTGCTCTTGTACTTCAATTTCTACAGATGCAGATCCCAACAAATGCCCGGCATTCCAAAAGCGGGCACGAAAGCCTGGCGCCACATCAAACCAGCTTTGATAGGCTTGCGGGCGGAATTGCGCCAAAGCGTCAGTCGCATCTTGCGATGTATAGATGGGCTTGACCTGAGCCATGCCACGGCGCGCATTGCGTCGATTGAGCTGCTCAACTTCCATCTCCTGAATATGACCAGAGTCAGGCAACATGACCGAACACAAATCGGCGCTCGCCAATGTGGAAAATACTCCTGCTTTGAATCCATCCCGAATAAGCTTGGGAATAAGCCCGCTATGATCAATATGGGCATGGGTGAGCACAAGCGCAGAAATGTGCTGTGCCTCAAATGGAAAGGGGCGATAATTGAGCTCCTTTTCTGTCTTGGAGCCTTGAAACATGCCACAATCAATCAATATGCGGCTTTGATCTGTCTCAAGCAGAAAACACGAGCCAGTGACAGTATGGGAAGCGCCATAGAAACTCAGTTTCATCTGTGGTCCGATCTCTCATCACCTGATCGCTAAGATCAGCATTGCCCGAGTCTGTATTCGCATTAAGATAGAGCGAACAATAAAGGATATTCTATGGCAACCTTTGAACAGATCCAATCATCCGCTTATCGTTTGCCTGCACTGGATCATGATTTCCTCATGGGCGAGTCCATGCGCGGCATTCGCTTCATGCTCGAATATGAAAAGGCTGAAGAAGCTTTGCGCGCCTATGGCATAAAATCAACCCTTGTCGCCTTTGGCTCGGCGCGTATTCGTCAAAATGGACCGGGCCGACAAAACTTCTGGTATGAACAAGCTAGGCTCTTTGGATCAATCGCCTCACAACGCGGCGGCGCTTTGCGCCATAATGGCGCGGTCCATGAGAATGTAATTGCAACAGG
>CAIVAX010000495.1 GCA_903903935.1 uncultured Hyphomicrobiales bacterium
CTATGCGCTATGGCCGCATATGAATGTGTTTGAGAACATCGCTTATCCGCTGCGCAATATCGGCACCTCAAAAGCTGACATTGCCAGCAAGGTGCAAAAGGCCCTTGAGCGCATGGGCCTTGCCCATCAGGCCAGTGTCTATCCTGGGCAATTATCCGGCGGCCAGCAGCAGCGCGTGGCATTGGCGCGCGCCCTTGTTTCGGAAAACCAAATCATTCTGTTTGATGAGCCCTTGTCAAATCTCGATGCCAAGGTCAGAGCGCGCCTGCGCATTGAACTGGCCTATTTGCAAAAGTCACTGGGCTTTGCCAGCATTTATGTCACGCATGATCAATCGGAAGCCTTGGCTCTTGCCGATCGCATTGCTGTGATGGAAGTTGGCCGCATTGCGCAAATCGGGACGCCGCAAGATATTTATTACCGTCCCGCCTCGCGCTATGTCGCCGACTTTATCGGCAGCGCCAATGAAGTGATGGGCGAGATCATTCAGCTGAGCTCTGATCACTGCAGAGTGCAAACACCCTTGGGCGTTTTCACTGGCCCGCGTCGGGCCGGGCTCGAAGCTGAAGGGCAAAAAGTCTCTGTGATGTTCCGCCCCGAGCATTGCCTGGTGCAAGATCCCGCACAGAGCCAAACGCAAGGCCACAGCACAAATGATAATTACACCAGCGTGCGTGTGGCTCATCAGGTCTTTCAAGGCGCGAGCGTGGAATATGTGATGCAATCGGGCGACATACGCTTCATCGTCAGCATGACAGGCACACGGCGTCTGACAACAGGCGATGAGGTGACACTCCTGATCCCGCACAGCCAGACTATGATTTTTCCGCACTCTCCCGCCACACGGGGAGGCTGAGCTCGCATGTCGGCGCTGGCCCCAACAAACAAGCCCAAAAGGCGCATAGGATCTGGCCAAGCCGGAGCCTATCACCCGCTGATCAATGTGACGATTCTGATTGTCGCTGTGTTTGTGATCGTCCCGCTCGCCTATACAATTTTCCGCACAATGTGGGATGCGCCAGCAGGCTTTGCCGATCTGATGAAATCCATGCAGACGGGCACTCTGCCGCGCATGCTCGGCAATACCTTATGGGTTGTGGTAGGCAGCGCCGTTCTCGCCACCATAATGGGCGCCCTCTTTGCCGTGCTGCATGAGCGCACCGATGGCAATCTGGGCTCGATGGGCGAACTTCTGCCGCTTGCGCCGCTGATTGTGCCGCCCATTGCTGGTGTGATTGGCTGGGCCATTTTGCTCGACCCCAATGTGGGCGTGCTCAATATGCTGCTGCGCAAATTCCTCTTGATCTTTGGCGTGCAAAGTGAGAGCGGCCCGCTCGATATTTATTCAAGAGCCGGATTGATCTATGCCACAGCGCTCTATCTCGTGCCTTATGTGTTTCTGGTGGTGTCTGCCGCTTTGCGCAATCTTGATTCCTCCATCGAAGAGGCCTCGCGCGTCAGCGGCGCACCGCCCATCCGCACTTTAACCCGTATTACTCTGCCTGCCATTCGCCCCTCTGTGGTGGCGGGTTTTATCCTTGCCATTATCGCTGGCATTGGCCTGTTCTCTGTGCCGATTGTGTTGGGCACAGCAGCGCGTGTTGAAGTTGTCTCGGTGTTTATTTATCGCTTGCTCGATCAATTCCCGCCCAAGCTCGCTTCGGGTTTAATGCTCAGCGCGGCTATGGTGGCGCTGGTGCAAATGCTGCTTGTCATTCAGCGCTGGGTTTCGCCGATTGATCGGGGCGCGATGAGCGGCGGGCGCTCGGGCAGATCCGGCCGCATCAGATTGGGTGTGTGGAGGCGCCCCGCGCAAATCATGATCGCGCTCTATCTGATGGCGACATCCATTCTGCCCGTGGCAGGCCTGCTTGTTGTCTCGTTCCAATCCTACTGGACGCCCATTATCAATCCCAACCAATTTAGTCTGGCCAATTATCGTTTCGTGCTGTTTGAAAACGGGCCAACCAGTCGCGCCTTTACAACCAGTTTCACATTGGGCGCGGCGACTGCAACATTGGCCATGCTGATTGCCGCCTTTGCGATTTTAAGCACACGCCAGCGCAAGGGCAGATCGGCGGGACTGGCTGATTTCATCCTCAATCTGCCTGCCACTCTGCCCCATACTGTGATTGGCATTGCCTTTCTGATCAGCTTCACAACGCCCTATATCAATCTCTATGGCACGCTGGTTATTTTGCTCATGGCCTATTTGGTGATGGCCCTGCCCTTTGCCGCACGCGCCGCCGCTGCGGCTGCCTCTGGCATTGGTGTGGATCTGGCAGAAGCCTCGCGCATTGCAGGGGCCAATGAAGCACGCACATTCCGCAAGATTCTTTTCCCCTTGGCCTTGCCGGGCCTGCTGGCGGGTTGGATCATTGTCTTTATCCATACCGCTGGCGAGGTCACAGCCTCCAGCCTTCTGGCTGGGGCGCGCAATCCGGTGATCGGGCGCATCATGACTGAATTATGGGTCTTTGGCAGCTTTCCCCAGTTGGCAGCCATGTCTATCATCGTTACGTGTGTCACGTCCCTATGCGTGGCGCTCATGCTCTTCATCTCGCGGCGCTCTGGACA
>CAIVAX010000496.1 GCA_903903935.1 uncultured Hyphomicrobiales bacterium
CACTCCCGATACCCCCGCCGCAGCCAGCCAGGGGGAAGTTCAACATGGGTCAAATCTCAGTGGAAATTACCGACCCTTAAGGGTCAGTTCTCAATGCAACTCTTCAATACATGAGCCGTCGTTCAGCCAGAGACGCCCGCGCTTGGGTTGTCGAGCGGGAACCTTCAGCCCCTCGCGTCGCCAGATCCGTTCGACCCGTTTGACGTTCACCACCCAGCCCTGATCGCCAAGCATCGCAGCGATGCGGCGATAGCCATAGCGGCCGTATTGGATCGCAAGCGCTGTGATGTCGGCGGTCAAAGCCGCCTCGTCATCGGGTTTCCTGGGGATCTTACGCTGCGTGGAGCGATGCTGGCCGAGAACCCGGCAGGCGAACCGTTCGCAGACGCCATGCTCGGCGATCACATGCTCTACGCAAGCGCGGCGACGCGCGGGGCTTAGAAGTTTCCCGACGCAGCCTCTTTCAGGATCAGCTTCTCAAGTGTCAGATCCGAGACCGCACGCCGAAGGCGCGTATTCTCCGCCTCCAACTCCTTCAGCCGCTTCACTTGATCGCCCTTCAGACCGCCGTACTCAGACCGCCAGCGATAATAAGTCACTTCCGTAACGCCTATAGCCCGAATAGCCTCTGCGACCGGCCGGCCTTGGGCCGTCAGCACCTCAACTTGCCGGAGTTTCGTGATGATCTCGTCCGCGGTGTGTCTCTTCCTAGGCATTCCATTGTCCTCCATCAGGCATAAAAGCCATACATCAGGGAGGATCACTTTTCAGGGGGCAGACCATGCTGGTCGGGCATTTTCTTTGGCCTACGCAGATTGGGTCTGGCGCTCGGAGAGTTGATCTTTCTGTGGCTTTCCATCCTGATCAAAATCATACTCTTTCTGCCGCTTGATCAAACAGCCGCTCTCCTGCTTGTGCCCTATCTCTGCTGGGTCACATTTGCCGGCGTGTTAAATCTTGCCATGTGGCGGCTCAATCCCAGCCTCAGTCAAAGCCAGGGATCAGTTTAAATCAAACGATCAACTTAAATCAGATGGCTCTTGCGGATGCGGCGAACCGCCAGCGCTAGCGCCAGAATGACCAAGGGCACGAAAGCAGCTGTGACAATCGCAGGATCGATGGGCAAATAACCCGCCTCTTTCATCCCATCGAGGAAATAGCCGATCAGGCCCAGCACATAATAGCTGACGGCGGCAATCGACAGGCCTTCAACGGTTTGCTGCAAACGAATTTGCTGGCGTGTGCGCCGGTTCAAAGCTTGCAGAAGATCATTATTCTGCCGCGATAATTGCAGATCGATATGCGTGCGAATTAAATCAGCTGCTCGCGCGGTTCGGCGTGCCAGATCTTGCAGAGCCGCTTGCATACTTTCATAGGTGCGCAAAGCAGGTGAAAACCGCGCTGAAAGGAATGAGCCAACAGTCGGGCGTTCATCTAAAGATTGTTCATCCAGCCGCACCAAGCGATCATCAACAATCGCGCCATAAGCTTGCGCCGCAGCAAACCGATAAGTGCTGGCAGTGATCTCAGCTTCAATCTTGCCAGCAAGATCGGTCAATTCGAGATAAATGGCCTCTGTGCTATCGCCAATCCATTGGCCAGCCAATTTGCGTGTAACACTGGCAAGCTGAATCTCCGTATCGCGCACCACAGATCCCACACGTCGCGCAATGGGCAATGCAATCAGCGCCAGCATTCTATATTGCTCAAACTCAAGCGCCCATTGCGCCAGACCACCAGTTTCAACCCCGCTCAGTCCGCGGCAGGTAAGAACCAAATCGAGAATACCTTCATCATTGACGGTGAAATTTGTCTCTAACGTCGCCCGCCCCTGACTGACCAGCGAGGCGCATGTATAGCCCCCCATGCCGATCAAGGGAGAGCCTTGCGGCAGACGGCGGACATAGAGCCGCAGACAAGCAGCAAGCGGTCCGGGTTGACCGCTGATCAATTTGCTTCTGATCCGATCAAGGGGAGAAGTATCTGCACCCTCTACAAGAATGAACGTATAAGTGACAAATTCGTTATGGCGTTCCCAGCGGATTTCGAGCGGCCCGCTGTTAAATTGTAAAGCGCGCGCCCCGGCCTCTGGCGGCTCCACGCCATTGTCTTGGCAGAGCTGCGCAATCAAAACATGATCGCTATTGGCATAGGCTGCATCAAAGGTGAAGACATAGCGCAGCGCCAGAGCCGAGTCAGGCAAACGCAAAGCCGGGCGCGCATGCAATTCGCCCAGAGCAATCGCGCGGGCTGGGTGCTCAATGAATCCATCGAGACTTTGCGCATGATCGCTCATACTGCTCTCCTTCAAATAGGCGTCAAACATCAGAATGACACATCAATATACGAATGCCAAAGCGCGCAGATCATGGACCTGCAAGGGGACCTTGGGCCTAGGCAAGTGATAAAATACATAAAAGCACGCGCAGCGGACCTAAGAGCGCGCTCCAGAACTCTCCTTAAGCTTCTGAAAATTTTGCAAGAAATTACGTTGCGCGCCAATGGGCTTATAGCCCGCGACAGGCTCAATCACGCCTGACTTGCTGTTCCTCAAATCATCTGTGGTTAAAGATTAAAGTTTGACCCTCGCCAGCCGTTCTCCCGTCTGAGCCCCAATCGGCGGCTTAAGTGTAGGATTGGAGAGATCCGAGGGTGAGTCTGTCAATTGGCTCTGCAACCAAACTCACACATCTGCCAGCTGCTGGTTCAAAGCCAGCGGCGAAGATGCCGCCTGCCAGCATTAGCCAGGCAAATGGCATGGCTGTGGCAAATCCAGAGATCTCTTCCAGTGCTAAGCTCACCAATCCAAAAACTGCCGCACTAGCCACCAATGTGGTCAGTCTGCCTAAAAAGTCGGGCAATGCCAATGTTGATGCCGTTTTGGCTGGCGGCAATAATTGGTGGCACATTGCCAATGCAACTGCGAGCCTATCGACAACCAAAATCACCCCAGACGTTTTACAAATTGATCCAGCGCAATCCCGCCATAAACTGACCTATGCTTTTTTGGCTGGCACAGAATCCTATCTCACAAAAGCGGATCAAACGGGATTTGCCGCTCTCGATGACGGGCAAAAGACAGCTGTCAAATCAGCTTTTGATTATCTTGCCTCGCTGATCAATGTCAGCTTTAGCCAAGCCAGTGATATTGAGAGCGCTGATATTGTTTTTGGCAGCAATGCGCAGCCTTCAAGTGCGGGCTATGCAGACTATCCCAATGCCGTCTCAGGGGGGCGTGCCAAACTTATGTTGGCCAATAATGGCGACAGCGCCAAGAATAATGCAGCCAGCAATTTGTCAACTCAAGGGACCTATGGCTGGGAGACGCTGATTCATGAAATTGGCCATACGATGGGCCTCAAACATCCCGGCAATTATAATACGGGGGGCGGCGGCACGCCCGGTCCTTATTTGTCCGCCAGTCTTGATCAGCGCGCTGTGTCGATCATGTCCTATCATAATCCGCCCGCATCCAAGTTGATCAGCGTCAAAGCGGTCTCCACTGCCCGTGGCATTGGCGATTCGACAACGCTCATCAATGCCAATCCCAAAACATATGGTGTTTATGATATCGCTGCCTTGCAATATCTGTATGGAGCTAATTTGACTACGAGCTCTCCTGCTTCACTGAGCTTGTCCAATAGCTATTTTGATTATCAAACCCTCTGGGCTCCAAAGGGTGTGAAGATTGATGCCAGCGCCACCAGTCAGGCCAATATTTTTGATTTGCGCGAAGGTGGTTTTAGCTCTGTGGCGATGAAGACCAAAGCGGATTACTCAAAAGCGATCAGCGATAGTTTGGTTTCACAAAATTTTAAACCCGCAGATGCCAGTGGGACAGCCGATACGATTTTGAAAACCAGTGGTCTGGTGTCCTCGCTCTATAATGGCAAGAACAATCTGGCGCTCTCCTTTGGCAGTCGCTTCAGTCAGATTGATGGCGGGTATGGCAGTGATAGCTTTTATGCCAGCACTTATTCCACCTCGATTGATGGCAAGGGGGGAGCAATAAGCTTTATCTCATGGGCACTGCGAAAGATTGGGCGATCGATAAAACCAAAGGCACAGCCACCAATGCCCAAACCAAAGCCGTCATCGCTTATAAAAACATCCAGACGCTTGCCTTTTATGCAGCCTCCACCTCGCTCATGCATGCATGAGGGGAAGACTTAAGCCCATTTGACAAGATCCCTCTTGTCAGGCGGGATCGCGCATCTTAACAGGACAGACGCTCTTTTCTAAATGTCAGGATAAAAGGTGCTGAAGATCCTGTCCTATCTTCTGGCCGTTGTCCCGTTTTTGATCTTTGTCAAAGCGGTGTTCTTTCGGCGCTCGCCCGTGCTCAAAAAGGCGGCGGAAGATTTCAATCGCAATGTCGGCTATCTCTCGCAGGCCATAGTGATTGGCCTTGGCTTAGCCTTTGCCTTTTTCATTGTGCATAAAATATTCAATCAATAAGCGATCAGCCTGCCAGCTCTTTCAAGCCGCCAATTCTTTTAAGCCCCTACGTATCAGCGCGCTCGTTGCCGCCTCTTCGCCCAGCTCTTTGAGGCTGGCGGCAATGGCAGCCGCGGCTTGTGGCCGTCCATAGCCCAGATTGACGAGCGCTGAAATAGCATCCTGC
>CAIVAX010000497.1 GCA_903903935.1 uncultured Hyphomicrobiales bacterium
ATTGAACCCGCTTTCATCACCCAATCACCATCAAACGCATGGCTAACATACTAGCTATGTCGCGAAGCACTGAGCCAAGTGGAGCTGCAGACGTCCACTGGCCTTTATAGCTCACTTGCGGATAAGCACAGCGGGCATTGAGGATCAGCAGAGTGTCTGTCTTATAGTGTCCTTCATCTTAAGTAAGGATCTTAAACTAGTAGAATTTCCGATTTTCAATTCGTGCGAGTCTCTAAGAATTCTCGGCTTTGATATTGTCTAACCTATCCCACTCATGACAGAACTTGTATGGGGGCCATTCATTGATGAGAATGTGAGGCCATTTCTTGATGTCAGTCAGTCTATCTTTATCATGAACCGCCAGATGAATTTCATCCGACAAGGATATGAATCCAAGATCCAGCTCTTGCATCAGATAGGCCAGACTCTCTTGTGTGTGAAACGAAACATGGCCATTGCGCGCTGATGCATACCACCAATCCTGCGAGAGATGACGCGGTTTTAAAAGAGTCGAAAAAATCATCACGCCATTTTGCTTGCACAATGCGGCCAATTCACCAAATAAGCGGCGTTGCTGGGGAACATGCTCGACAACCTCAAAGGCTGTCACCACCTCTGCGGATTGGCCTGGAACAAACGCATCGCCATAGAAAGGATCATAGGAGCGGGCTGTAAATCCATTTTGGTTGAGCATTGCAGCTAATTGCCCCTCGCCACCGCCATAATCGATAATCTCGCAGCGAGGCATGAAACTGGAAAGCCAGTTGCAAATTTTCCGAGGGCGGGCCTCGCCGAAGGGCGGATCACACAGATGATAATCCTCGTTATAAATCTCTTTGCGAAATGTCTCTTCAGACCAAGCATTCAAGGCGTCAAAGGTGGCAAAGCCGCAGGACTCGCATTCTGAGAGAGTGATTGTCCCCCTATTGTCAGCATAGATGCGCTGGCCAGTAAAATAATCACCACAAGATACATTCTGTTCCTTTGAAAGAATGGGGCGTGTGTGATGATTGCAAATTTGACAGCGCATCAATTGTCCTCTCTCAACTGTATAAACCGCGGCTCAACGCTTCCTCTCAGCTGATAAACGGATTTACCGCGCGCTTTGTCCGATGTGAAGACGCGAGGGAGCAGAGCGATCCTTTAAAGTGAGAATGCCCAGTGAAGATTGCTCGTCTCTTGCCGCTTGAATTGGCGTTTCGAGCGCAAAACAAAAAAGCCCTGGACAAATTGTCCAAGGCTTCCATTGGGTGCGCGGTCTGTCGCCAGTACATAGCTGCGCCAGTACATAGCTGGTCGACAATCCAGCTGAAACCCGAATTATGCGGCCTTCAAATTACCGGCCGAAACCTTGCCGCTCTTGCGATCGGCAATCTCTTCATAGTCGATCTTTTGGCCTTCATTGAGCGACCGCATTCCAGCCTGCTCTACAGCGGAGATATGGACGAAAACGTCCTTGCCGCCGTTATCAGGCTGAATGAAGCCATAGCCTTTTTCGCCGTTAAACCACTTTACTGTTCCCGTAGCCATGGAAGTATCCTTCAAACAAATTATAGATTCGGGCACGCATCAGCGCATCCGTGTACTAATCGAATTTATGGGAGGAGGTCGTCAGAGGGCACCGCGAACAGCGCAAACTAAGTAATCATCTAAAACACGATGCCCTTTCATAGGCTATAATGTGCATTTAAGCAACCCCTTTGACACTGGCCACTATCGCCAAGGAGTCTTATCACGCGGCGATGGGGAATGAGGGAGTTCAAACAGACCCGTTTGCGCAGACCCGTCAATCCAAATCAAACAAAACTGAGCACTGCAGTCCCCGCAAAGGCAGCAAGAACTCCAAGCCATTGCAGGGGGCGCATCGGCTCCTTCAGAAACCGCCAAGCTAGCAATATCGTCACAATCCCAAACATAGAGGCTGTCACGGGCGCATATTCCGCATGGGGAAATGCCCCCGCATGCGCCACCAGCATGAGGGCCGCCGTATCCAGCACACCCAAGAGCAATGCTGTCCGCCACATTGTGAAGATCGGAGCAATCGATCCCCCTCGCATCATGACTGCAAGACCAACGCTTACACCAGCCATGAGTCGGGCGCTCCAAATGACACCTATTTCCGGCGCAGTTTGCGCCGCCCATTGCGAAAAGCCAAAGGTAAAGGCAAAGCCAACCGTCGCCACAAGCGACCACAGGACAGCTTGCACCCGATGGGCTGCCGCGTCTTCTTGCTCGCCCCGCGTAACCAAGGCAATGCCCCCCACAATGGCTAAAACACCAAGCCAAACAATCGGCCCCGCCGCCCCACCCCGCAGCATGTGAAACGCCACTGAGAGGAAAGGATAGGCGCCACAGATCGGCGCAACCAATCGAACAGGCCCAATCGCAAAGGCGCGATAAAGCCCATAGGCACCCACAGCATAGAAGACGCCTGAGATCAGTGAAAAGCTGAAGGTGAGGGCAGTAAACTGATCCCATCCTCCCGATAAGAGCGCCGGCGGAGCCATAATCACAGCCCCAACAGCACAGACCAAGAGCAATAAAGCCAGAGCATCTGCCTGGCTGGCGAAAACGCGCACACAATAATCATGCACACCCCAGAGCAGTGCCGCAGACAAGCCCAATCCAATAGTGATGAGGGAGGGAAAGTCCGCAATCAGAGCTGGGCTCATCATAATCCAAACATCGGATACTCGCTCATTTTACGAGCTCATAGGTAGAAGAGACAGAGCTTGAGGTAAAGCCTTCTCTCCCCTTCGCAATTTCATTTCAGGCTCTGCAAAATACTCGCCGTATGCTCGCCGAGCTTGGGCACAGCGCCATGAATGGATCGCGACTCATTGCCCATTTTAAATCCTGAACCAACCACCTTTACAGGACCAGTCTCCGAGGCGACTTCCGAGATCAAGCCGCGATTGGCAATATGCTCACTGTTGGCTGTTTCCTGAAGTGTTCGCACAACGCCCGAAGGAATGCCCGCTTTTAGAAATATGCTTTCCCAGTCTTCGGCATCGCGCTGCGCCAAATAATGCTCAACTCTTTCCACAAAGGCGTCGGCATTGGCTTGACGAGCTTGATCGCTGGCAAAACGTTCCTCTTTGAGCAAGTCGGGCGCGCCGATCAGTTCGACAAGCTTTGCCAGCCATTTTGGATGCAAGGCTGCGATAAAAAGTCGGCGATCCCGCGCTTTGAAGCGAGCCATAGTGGGCCGACGGCCCAGCGAAACTGATCCGCCCATCAAAGCGCCCGTCACACTGCCGCAGGCCAGCACATAGGCCGCATCCAGCATAGCAACATCCAGACGCTCACCACGATTGGTTTTCTGGCGATTGAGGAGTGCCGTCAAAACAGCGGAGAAAGCGACATAACCTGTGAAGGGATCCAAAATGCCAACACCAAGATCCATTGGATCGTCGCGATCCGCCAGATACGAATTAGACAAGCCCGAGGTTGCTTGCACTGACCATTCTATAGCTGGCCGTGAAGCCAGAGGTCCGTCCTGTCCATAGCCGCTGATGGAACACGAAATCAGCCTTGGATAATCCTGATGCAATTGCGCCCAATCCAGCCCCAGCGAAGCAGCCGCCCCAGCGCGGAAATTCTCCACAACGACATCCGCACGCGCTACGAGCGCTTG
>CAIVAX010000498.1 GCA_903903935.1 uncultured Hyphomicrobiales bacterium
ACCGTATCTACGCTGCTGTCAGGCCGCCGGTATTCCGTCGCGCTGCCCGACGCGCGTCGGGCAGCGCTGCGCGCGACGGCCGAACGAGCGCGCCACCAACGCAAGCGGCGCTCTCTCGTGCATTCGCGGCAATCCCTGTTTCCGTTTGAGCGCCGGATCAGGTTGTCGCCTGACAGAGCGTGGCCTCGCACGCAGGCGCTTTTGCGTGCATTCTCGGCTGATCCGGGACTGGGCGCGAAGTGGAAAACAGTCAACAGACGATTGTTTTTCATATGGTTTTAACGTCTCGCTTCGGAAGGGCGACGGATGCCGACAATTAGCCAGTTGATCCGCAAGCCGCGGCAACAAAAGACATATCGCGAAAAGGCCCGTCATTTGGCGGCCTGTCCGCAAAAGCGCGGTGTTTGCACTCGCGTTTACACAACCACACCAAAGAAGCCGAACTCGGCTCTGCGTAAAGTAGCCAAGGTTCGCTTGACGAATGGCTTTGAAGTGATCGGGTACATTCCCGGTGAAGGCCATAATCTTCAGGAGCACTCTGTGGTTATGATCCGTGGCGGTCGCGTGAAGGATCTTCCCGGCGTGCGTTATCATATTCTGCGTGGCGTTCTCGATACGCAGGGCGTCAAGGATCGTAAGCAGCGTCGTTCGAAATACGGCGCCAAGCGTCCGAAGTAAGGGGAATCCACGATGTCGCGTCGTCACAGCGCCGAAAAGCGGGAAGTCATTCCGGATGCCAAGTTTGGTGATCTGGTTGTTGCCAAATTCATGAACTCGATCATGTATGATGGCAAGAAATCCGTCGCAGAGGCCATTGTTTATGGGGCTTTCTCAAATATTGAAGGTAAGCTGAAGTCTGATCCTTTGGCGGTCTTCAAACAGGCTCTCGAAAATGTTGCTCCCACGATCGAAGTTCGCTCGCGGCGCGTGGGCGGTGCCACCTATCAGGTGCCCGTTGAAGTGCGCACGGAGCGTCGTCAGGCTTTGGCGATCCGCTGGATCATCAATGCCTCACGTGATCGCAATGATAAAACCATGATGGATCGTTTGTCATCTGAGCTGATGGATGCAGCCAATAATCGTGGCAATGCAGTTAAGAAGCGCGAAGACACGCATCGTATGGCGGAAGCCAATCGTGCGTTCTCGCACTATCGTTGGTAATTTCGGTTCAGCGTCGCCCCCGGGGCTTCGCCTGAGAGGACTAAAAGTATGGCTCGCCAATACGCACTGGAAGATTATCGCAATTTCGGGATCATGGCCCACATTGATGCGGGCAAGACAACCACGACTGAGCGTATTCTCTATTACACCGGCAAATCGCATAAGATTGGCGAAGTGCATGATGGTGCTGCAACCATGGATTTCATGGAGCAGGAGCAAGAGCGCGGCATCACCATTACCTCTGCGGCGACGACAGCCTTCTGGGAAGGCAAGCGCCTGAACATTATTGACACGCCCGGCCACGTCGATTTCACCATTGAAGTTGAGCGTTCCTTGCGCGTGCTCGATGGTGCGGTGTGCGTGCTCGATTCCAACCAGGGTGTTGAGCCTCAGACAGAAACCGTCTGGCGTCAGGGCGATAAATATAAAGTTCCGCGCATTGTGTTTGCCAATAAGATGGACAAGACAGGCGCTGATTTTTATCGCTGCCTCGAAGATATTAAAGTGCGCCTTGGCGCGCGTCCGATTGCAATTCAGCTCCCCATTGGGTCCGAGTCGAATTTCAAGGGCATTGTTGATCTTGTCCGCATGAAGGCCGTGATCTGGGAGGAAGAATCTCTCGGCGCTAAATTCAATGATACAGACATTCCCGCTGATCTGGTAGACAAGGCCCATGAATATCGCACAGCGATGATTGAAGCTGCTGTTGAGCTCGATGATGCGGCGATGGAAGCCTATCTCGAAGGCAAAGAGCCCGACGAGGCCACGCTCAAGAAGCTGCTGCGCAAAGCGGTTCTTCATGGCACATTCTATCCGGTTCTCTGTGGCTCGGCCTTTAAGAATAAGGGCGTGCAGCCTTTGCTTGATGCGGTTGTGGCCTATCTGCCTTCACCGATCGATCGCGGCGCGATCAAGGGCACTGATTACAAGACGGGTGAAGAAACTGATCGTAAGCCTGGCGATGATCAGCCTTTGTCCTTGCTTGCTTTCAAGATCATGGACGATCCCTATGGCGTGCTGACCTTTGCGCGTGTCTATTCGGGCACATTGAGCAAGGGCCAGGCTCTGCTCAATTCCACCCGCGACAAGAATGAGCGTGTCGGCCGCATGGTGTTGATGCATGCGAACAACCGCGAAGAAATCGCTGAGGCCTATTCCGGTGATATTATTGCGCTTGTAGGTATGAAGGATACACGCACGGGTGAGACATTGTGCGATCCGCTCAAGCCCGTCATTCTCGAAAAGATGGAATTCCCTGATCCCGTGATTGAGCAGGCTGTCGAGCCCAAGACCAAGGGTGATCAGGAGCGCATGACCACAGCTTTGATCAAGCTTGCAATTGAGGATCCCTCATTCCGTGTTTCGACGGATCAGGAATCTGGCCAGACAATCATCAAGGGCATGGGCGAATTGCATCTTGAAATTAAGGTCGACATTCTCAAGCGCACCCATAAGGTCGAAGTGAATGTGGGCGCTCCGCAAGTGGCCTATCGTGAAAAGGTCACACGCCGGGTTGAGTATGATTATACCCATAAAAAACAATCAGGTGGTACTGGTCAGTTTGCGCGAATCAAATTTGTGGTAGAGCCCAATGAAGTCGGCAAAGGCTTTCAATTTGATTCTAAGGTAGTCGGTGGTGCTGTGCCTAAGGAATATATCCCGGGCGTGAACAAGGGTCTTGAATCCGTTTTGGGCGCGGGCATTTTGGCTGGCTTCCCGATTGTTGACATGAAGGTGTCGCTAATCGATGGCGCCTATCACGAAGTTGACTCTTCGGCGCTCGCCTTCGAAATCGCAGCTCGTCAAGGTCTGCGTGAAGCTCTGCAAAAGGGCGGTTGCGTCCTTCTCGAGCCGGTGATGAAAGTCGAAGTGGTCACACCCGAAGAGCACACGGGTTTTGTGATTGGCGATTTGAACTCACGCCGTGGCCAAATTCAGGGACAGGATATGCGAGGCAATGCCGTTGTCGTGAATGCGATGGTACCATTGGCGAATATGTTTGGTTACGTTTCAAACCTGCGTTCAGGTACGCAGGGGCGGGCGAGCTATTCTATGCAGTTTGACCATTACGCGGAAGTTCCGCGCAATGAGGCAGAGAAGATTCAGGCGAAGTTCGCCTGAGCACTACGAAACTTCAGATCAAGTTGAAGGAGCCATACCATGGCGAAGGAAAAGTTTTCGAGGACGAAGCCACACTGCAACATTGGGACGATTGGCCACGTTGATCATGGCAAGACGTCACTGACGGCAGCGATTACGAAGGTTCTGGCTGAATCGGGCGGTGCGACGTTCACGGCTTATGATCAGATTGACAAGGCGCCCGAAGAAAAGGCGCGTGGCATTACCATTTCGACAGCGCACGTTGAATATGAGACGAGCAATCGTCACTATGCGCACGTTGATTGCCCCGGCCATGCTGACTATGTGAAGAACATGATCACCGGCGCGGCGCAGATGGATGGCGCGATTCTGGTTGTGTCGGCCGCTGACGGCCCGATGCCGCAGACCCGTGAGCACATTCTGCTGGCCCGCCAGGTTGGTGTTCCTGCGCTTGTTGTGTTCATGAACAAGGTTGACATGGTTGACGATGCCGAATTGCTCGATCTGGTTGAGCTTGAGGTGCGTGAGCTGTTGTCGAAATATGATTTCCCTGGCGATGATATTCCGATCACCAAGGGTTCGGCCTTGTGCGCTTTGGAAGATCGCAGCCCTGAGATTGGCCGCGAGGCGATTTTGAAGCTGATGGCGACGGTTGATGCTTATATTCCGCAGCCTGAGCGTCCGATTGATCAGCCCTTCCTGATGCCGGTTGAAGACGTGTTCTCGATTTCGGGTCGCGGTACGGTTGTGACAGGTCGTGTTGAGCGCGGCATTGTGAAGGTTGGTGAGGAAGTTGAGATTGTCGGTCTGAAGGCGACTGTGAAGTCGACGGTGACGGGCGTTGAAATGTTCCGCAAGCTGCTTGATCAAGGTCAGGCTGGCGATAACATTGGCGCGCTGCTGCGTGGCACGAAGCGTGAAGACGTTGAGCGTGGCCAAGTTCTGTGCAAGCCCGGTTCTGTGAAGCCGCACACCAAGTTCAAGGCAGAAGCCTATATTCTGACCAAGGACGAAGGTGGTCGTCATACGCCCTTCTTCACCAATTATCGTCCGCAGTTTTATTTCCGCACAACCGATGTGACCGGCATTGTGAGCCTTCCAGAGGGCACGGAAATGGTGATGCCTGGCGATAACATCGCCATGGAAGTCGCGCTGATTGTTCCCATCGCGATGGAAGAAAAGCTGCGCTTTGCGATCCGCGAAGGCGGCCGCACAGTGGGCGCCGGCGTCGTTGCTAGCATCATCGAGTAATGTCTTTAAGTCGACCGGCTTGGTTCTAACCTTGCCGGTCGCACAGGGGATCGACCAATGAATGGCCAGAATATAAGGATCCGCCTCAAAGCGTTCGATCATCGCGTTCTTGACGCCTCCACCAAGGAGATCGTCTCGACTGCGAAGCGAACCGGCGCCCAGGTGCGCGGACCCATTCCGCTGCCGACCCAGATTGAGAAGTTCACCGTGAACCGTTCGCCGCATGTCGATAAGAAATCGCGCGAGCAGTTCGAAATTCGTACCCACAAGCGTGTTCTCGACATTGTCGATCCTACGCCACAGACGGTCGATGCTTTGATGAAGCTCGATTTGGCTGCCGGCGTCGACGTCGAAATCAAGCTCTGAGGCAGGTTTAAACCGGGCACCTCTTCTGCGGAACGTGCCTTGAAGGAAATGTAACATGCGGTCAGGTGTTATCGCACAGAAGGTCGGAATGACCCGCATCTTTACGGATGCAGGCGAACATGTTCCGGTCACTGTCCTGAAGATTGCAGGCTGCCAGGTGGTAGCCCAGCGGACCATGGAGCAGAATGGCTATACAGCTGTTCAGCTCGGTATTGGTCGTGCCAAGGTGAAGAACGTGGCTAAGGCTGAGCGTCAACGCTTTGCTGTTGCCAAGGTTGAGCCCAAGCTGAAGCTCGCGGAATTCCGCGTTGCGGAAGACAAGCTGCTTCCCGTTGGTGCTGAGATCACGGCAGATCATTATGTCGCGGGTCAATTCGTTGATGTGACGGGCACTACCCTTGGTAAGGGCTTTGCTGGTCCCATGAAGCGCTGGAACTTCAGAGGCTTGCGCGCGACGCACGGTGTGTCTCTTTCGCATCGTTCGCATGGTTCGACAGGTGGTCGTCAGGACCCCGGCAAGACCTTCAAGAATAAGAAAATGGCCGGCCATATGGGTGCTGAACGCGTCACAACGCTCAATCTCAAGGTTGTCCAGACCGATGTTGAACGGGGCTTGATCCTCGTTGAAGGTGCTGTCCCCGGTTTTGCTGGTGGCTGGATCTATGTCCGCGATGCCATCAAAAAAGCTTTGCCCAAGGATGTTCCGCTTCCTGGCAAATTTCGCGTGCCGGCTGATGACGCCGCCAACTCATCCCAGCAGGAGGCCTGAGCCGTGAAGATCGACGTTTTGTCTTTGGACGGCGCATCAGCAGGTTCGGTTGAACTGAATGATGCCATTTTCGGCCTTGAGCCGCGTGAAGATTTGATTGCTCGCATGATCCGCTATCAGCTGGCTAAGCGCCGCGCTGGCACGCATGCGGTCAAGAACCGTGCTGACATTTGGCGCACGGGCAAGAAAATGTACAAGCAGAAGGGAACAGGTGGCGCTCGTCACGGTTCGGCTCGCGTGCCGCAATTTCGTGGTGGTGGTCGCGCCTTTGGTCCGCAAGTGCGCAGCCATGCTCACGATCTGACCAAGCAAGTGCGTGCACTGGCTCTGCGTCATGCTCTCTCGGCCAAGGCCCGCAGCGGTGGCATTATTGTCTGGGACAAGGCTGAATTGGCTGAACCCAAGACCAAGCCTTTGGCAGCAACTTTTGCTAGGCAAGGTCTGGGCAATGCGCTCATCGTTGATGGGGGCGAGCCGCAGGATAATTTCTTCTTGGCTGCCCGCAACATTCCGCAAATCGATATCCTGCCGGTGCAGGGCATCAATGTTTATGACATCGTCCGTCGTGAGAAGCTTGTGCTGACCAAGGCGGCCCTTGACGCACTGGAGGCGCGATTCAAATGAGCCAAGCTTCGCGTTTCGCTGATGCCCGCCATTATGATGTGATCATCTCTCCGGTGATTACTGAGAAGGCTACGGCT
>CAIVAX010000499.1 GCA_903903935.1 uncultured Hyphomicrobiales bacterium
GACTTAATACCGGAATCCTTCTTCACCCAGAAGTCATAGGGAAAGCGGCTGGAGATCATGGCAATCTGGCGGATGGGGGCATTCTGGCCTTCCACAGCGCGGATCAAACTGCCTGCACCCAGCGCAAATTGGGCGCCATCGCTGGCAATCGCCTGCACCGGCTCAGTCCAAGAGCGGAAATTGATGATTTCGACTTCCAGCCCCTCGGCGGCAAAATAATTGCCCTTAACGGCGGCAAACAGGCCGGCATTCTGCACCAACTCCGTCAACACCATGGCCACTTTGGCCTTGGGCATAGAGAGTTTGGGCGCGGTTTGCGCATGGGCATTGGCGATCAGGCCGGTGGCCATCATAAGTCCGAGAATGGAACCGCGCAGAAAGATCGATTTCATGTTTATGTCTCCCTAGAAATAAAGTTTAGAGCGCGAGCCCCAATTTACCAGCAGCTGCGGGCCTCTTTTTCCTGCGGATTATCTTTCCACGGGAAGATAGAATAGGCGACAGGATGCAGCGTGCCACATTGTTTGCAGGTTCTCACCTTTTCATCCGAATTGAAGACGGCAAAGGCATCTTCCTGCACGGCATAATAGCCGCCCAGGCCAACGCGGCTGGTCTCGACTTCGGTCATGTAAAGAGGGGCGACACAATTGAGGCAATACCAGGCAAAGCGATCTTTGCGGCCCTTTTCGGGAAAGCCTTCAACGAGCACGGTGAGGCGGCGCTCATCATCCAGCTTGAGATTGAGCGTCATTTCCTGTGCTTCATTGATGTGCCAGAAGCCATAAACATGTTCTGAATGATGCGGCACGAGGGGCAAAGTGAATTGCACATCTTTGCGCGGTTCAGCGACAATCTGGCCATCGATGATTTTAAGAGAGCGGCCCATTTTAAAGCCAACGCGGCCGGGCTTGGTCTCGTGATAGCGCAGACCGATCAGCAAATCCCCGCACGGATAAAAGCTGCGATAGCGCATTTTGGATTCTTCGGACAACAGATCCATGGTCATATTGGCCACTTTCTGTCCGGCAAATTGCTTCATCAGATCGAAGGACTCTGAAGAAAGCTGAGCATTTTCCCGAGGCTCTGTCATGCTGTGATCCTCCTTGGCTAATCAGCCTGAATGGCAAGTTTATCGCAAGCGGCCTTCCAAGCGGCCAAGACTTTATCCTGTTCAAAGCCAAGATCGGCGCAATTGACCACTGTCACATCTTGCACGACTCGCGCCTGGCAGGCCAGACGATAACCAGGATGATAACCCCAGCCCTCGATAAAATAACCTTCAGTCTCGGTCGGCTTGTCAAAAGCACCATCGACCACGATGACGGCACAGGTTCCGCACAGAGCCAGGCCGCCGCAATAGGCCCGCCAAGCCACATCCGCCTCTTTAGCGCCCATGAGCAATGTGCGCCCCTGCTGGACATCAAAGTCGGCCTCTGGCCGATTATCAACTTTCACTTTGGGCATCACACACCATTGTCAACGCATCAGGATAAAAATTTGACGACTATAGCCGCAGCCTGTTCGGGCTGGTCGGTTTCGATCGAATGGGCCGCGTCCTCGATAAAGTCCATGCTTGAGGTTTTAATGCGAGCATGCAGATCGAGAATAGCCTCTTTGGGCACGCGCACATCTTTGCCACCGCCCACCACCAAGGTTGGGCAGGTAATCGAACCGACCACGGCCATAAGCTCTTCATCGCGCGGCGCGCCAATTCCATAATGAGCCATGGCCCGACGATTGGCTGCCAATTGCTCGGGCGAGCGGGTCTCGGGCGCGCGGCGCTCAGGATGGGCATAGAGCTGTTTGAAGAAAATCTCCGGCTCAAAGCTCAGCGGGGGCGCATCAAGCGGGCGAAATCCCGCCGGTGCCATCACCATTAAGCGCTCGACCAGATGGGGGTGACGCACCGTCAGCCAAGCCCCCAGACGCGCGCCCATGGAATGACCGACGACCGGCAGGGGCGCCGTTAAATGCGAGGTGATATAGTCAGCCAGCAGATCGGCCACGCCGGGCACGGTGACGAGGCCCTCCAAAAAAGGCGTGCCCTCATAGCCCGGAACAATCGGGCAGATCACTTGATGGGTTTGAGCCAGCGTGCGCGCCACAAAGCGAATGGCCAGACCTGCGGCCGGATGCAGGCACAGAACGGGACTGCCCTGCCCGCCAACCCACACGCTCAAAGGCCCCGGACCCAAA
>CAIVAX010000500.1 GCA_903903935.1 uncultured Hyphomicrobiales bacterium
GATCTCAACCAAGTTCTCAAAGGCATTGATGCCGCGCAAAAGGCCGGCCTGCAAATCAAGATCAATGCAGTCGCCTTGAAGAATTTCAATGAGGATGAATTTGTCCCGCTCATTCGCTGGGCGCACGGGCGCGGCATGGATTTGACCTTCATCGAAGTCATGCCCATGGGCGAAGTGGATGGCCAGCGCGTCGATCAATATCTGCCTCTCTCGCAAGTCAAAGCGCAATTGCTCGACACCTTCCATCTTGATGACATTGACTATGCCACGGGGGGACCGGCCCGCTATGTCCGTGTGCGCGAAACACAGGGCCGTCTTGGTTTCATCACACCTTTGACGCATAATTTCTGCGAAGGCTGCAATCGCGTGCGCATCACCTGCACGGGCACGCTCTATATGTGCCTTGGTCAGGATGATGCGGCCGATCTGCGCGCGCCCTTACGTGCCTCGCCCAATGATGATCTGTTGCTTGCCGAAATGGAGCGGGCCATTGCGCGCAAACCCAAGGGCCATGATTTTGTGATCGACCGCACCACACAGGCCCCGGCCGTCATGCGCCATATGAGCGTCACCGGCGGATGAGCCAACCCAGCCCCGCCTCACCAGCGGGCAATCGGCGCGCCATATTGGCCCTGACGTGCTCGATGGGCCTGTTTGCTTTCAATGATAGTTTGATGAAGCTGGCGACTGAAGGTCTGCCTGTCTCTGAAATCATTTTGCTGCGCGGGATCATTGCCTGCACATTGCTGGTTGTGATCCTGAAATTCATCGGACAATTTGATCTTGCTTCGCTGTTCAAACATCGCATCATTTATGTGCGCTCGCTCTTCGAGGTTTTGCTCACCATTAGCTTTGTGAGTGCCCTGAAAAATATCCCGCTTGGGGAAGTGACTGCGATGACGCAGGCTGCCCCGATCCTCATGTCCCTCTGGGCCGCTCTGGTGTGGAAAGAACAGGTCAGCCCGGGTCGTTGGGTGGCGATCATGTCTGGCTTTGCCGGCGTTGTGATCATCGCCCGCCCCGATGGCAATGGCTTGGCGCCCGCCATGATATTAGCACTGGCCGCAGCGCTGTTTGCTGCCAGTCGGGATCTGATCACCCGAAAAGTGCCAAGCCAGATCTCTTCGCTCATGGTGACCTTTTCAAGCACCTTGGCCAGCGGATTAGGCGGCTTGGCGCTGAGCCCCTTTGAAGTCTGGGTCACACCCGATCTCACACAATGGATCTATATCGCAGGAGCAGCCTGCATTTCCACGTCCGCCAATTTTGCAATCGTTCTGGCCTATCGAGGGGCTGATATTGGTCTGGTCTCGCCCTTCCGCTACACAGCCGTGCCTTTTGCCGTGCTCTTAGGGCTGGTGATCTGGGGACATATGCCCGATGTGTGGTCCTTTGTCGGCATGGCGATTGTCGTGCTCTCGGGCATTTACACAATCGCCGGAGATCGGCTCTTCAAGCTTCTGCGCCGGGCTGACTAGACCTGCGCCCATAAGACTGGCACGATAGCCACAATTCGTGCCCGCAAGGTCAATCAATTTGGGGAGGAAGCATGCAACTCTTCCTGCGTATCAGTGGCCATATTGATGCTTTCAATCGCCGACTGGGTCGCGCAATGAGTTGGGCCATTCTGGCTGTCGTGATTGTCTCAAGCTTGAATGCCAGTGTTCGTTATGCCTTGAACACAAGCTCCAATGCTTGGC
>CAIVAX010000501.1 GCA_903903935.1 uncultured Hyphomicrobiales bacterium
ACGTACACACTCAACCCATACACACTCAACGCAACTCACGCCTACACAACAAACCCAAACCCCAACTCACGAACACCCCGTCGTGCTGCCGCAGGTGTCGCACTTCAAGCAGGTGCCATTGCGCACCAAAGTGAAGTTGGCGCATTCAGGGCACGACTCGCCAACATAGCCTTTCATCCGCGCTTCAGCGCGTTTGTCCTGCACGGAGGGAGAGGCGGCGGGACGTGCCGCCACTTCGGGTGTGCCCCAATCCAAATCATCGAGGGCCTCATGCGCTGCTTCGCGCAGATCCGTGACGATCTGTTGCGGATCACCCTTGAGAGCCGTCGCCCCTTCGGTCATCAGACCATAGGCAGGTGTCTCAACAAGACCGCCGCCGCCTTGCAACACCATTAAGCGATCAGCCTTGGAGCGGACAAAACCGCGCGAGACAAATTTGCTAGCTGTATTTTCAGGTGCGCGGCCCTGTTCTTCACCCTTGCCGATCACATCATGGCCAATGTCGCTGGTATCGACATGCGCCAGATCATTGCGGCCGAGGTAAGAAATAGCCAGCTCACGGAAGACATAGTCAAGAATCGACGTGGCATTCTTGATCGCATCATTGCCCTGCACAAAGCCCGCAGGTTCAAAGCGGGTGAAGGTGAAGGCATCGACATATTCTTCCAGCGGCACGCCATATTGCATACCAACCGAAATGGCGATGGCAAAATTATTCATCAAGGAGCGGAAGGCCGCGCCTTCCTTATGCATATCGATGAAGATTTCGCCGATGCGGCCATCTTGATATTCGCCTGTGCGCAGATAGACCTTATGGCCACCCACCACAGCCTTTTGCGTATAGCCCTTGCGACGATCGGGCAGACGCTCGCGCTCACGTGTGAGCTGCACGCGCTCAATGATCCTCTCGACAATGCGTTCGGTCACCTGGGTTGTGCGCGTGGTCATAGGCTGCGCGGCCAATTGATCGAGGCTGTCATCATCTTCATCCTCATCATCTTCGATGAGCTGAGAATTGAGCGGCTGCGAGAGCTTGGATCCATCGCGATATAGCGCATTGGCCTTCAGGCCCAAACGCCAAGAGAGCATATAGGCTTCTTTGCAATCCTCAACGCTGGCATCATTGGGCATATTGATCGTCTTGGAGATCGCGCCGGTGATGAAGGGTTGCGCTGCAGCCAGCATGTGAATGTGGCTATCAACGGACAGATAACGCTTGCCTGTGCGACCACATGGATTGGCGCAATCAAACACCTTGTAATGCTCCATCTTGAGATGGGGCGCACCTTCCAAGGTCATCGCACCGCAGACATGGATATTGGCTGCGTCAATCTCAGCCTTGGAATAGCCGAGGAATTGCAACAGATCAAAGGCAGGACCATCCATCTTGTCAGCAGGAACTTTGAGACTGTCCTTGAGGAAATCCTCGCCCAAAGTCCAACGGTTGAAGACAAATTTAATGTCAAACGCACCAGCCAGACTCTTAGCCAATTCATCGAGCTTATCAGCGGTAAAGCCGCGAGCGCTCAAGCTTGAATTATTGACGCCAGGTGATTGAGCGAGTGAGGCATGGCCAACAGCATAGGCCTCAATCTCAGCAATCTGTGCGCCTGTATAGCCCAGCACGCGCAGAGCTTCAGGAACAGCGCGATTGATGATCTTGAAATACCCACCACCGGCGAGCTTCTTGAATTTCACCAGAGCAAAGTCCGGCTCAATGCCTGTTGTGTCGCAATCCATCACCAGACCAATCGTGCCTGTGGGCGCGACAACGCTGACCTGCGCATTGCGATAGCCATGCTGTTCACCCAGCGACAAAGCTTTGTCCCAAGCCAAACGGGCATGCTCTGCGAGCACTTTACCATTCTCACCCAGAGTGGTGAGCGTGGCATGATCAAGCGCGACGGGGAGCGTATTGAGCGCCTCATAGCCCTTGGTCTCGCCATAAGCGGCGCGGCGATGATTGCGGATCACGCGCAACATATGCTGCGCATTGGGGGCATGGCCGGGGAAGGGGCCAAGCTCCTTGGCGATCTCAGCCGAAGTTGCATAGCTAATGCCGGTCATCACTGCGGTGAGCGCGCCCACAATGGCGCGGCCTTCATCGGAATCATAGCCAAGGCCAGATGACATCAACAGGCCGCCGACATTGGCATAACCAAGACCAAGCGTGCGATATTCATAGGACAGTTTGGCAATTTCCTTGGAGGGGAATTGCGCCATCATCACCGAGATTTCCAGCACGACAGTCCACAGGCGCACAGCATGTTCATAGGTCGTGATATCCAACAGACCTGTTGCGGGATCGCGGAAAGTCAGCAGATTGAGCGAGGCCAGATTGCACGCTGTATCGTCCAGGAACATATATTCCGAGCAGGGATTGGAAGCGATGATCTCGCCCGAGGCCGGGCAGGTGTGCCAATCATTGATCGTGGTGTGATATTGCAGGCCCGGATCGGCAGAGGCCCAAGCGGCATGGCCAATCTTTTCCCACAGATCACGCGCCTTGAGTGTCTTGCCAACCTTGCCATCGGTGCGGCGGATCAAATTCCAATCGCCATCAGTGTCGACAGCCTTCAGAAAATCATCGGTGACGCGCACGGAATTGTTGGAATTTTGGCCCGACACGGTCAGATAGGCTTCTGAATCCCAATCGGTGTCATAGGTGTCAAATTCAATATCCGTGAAACCTTGACGGCCAAATTGAATCACGCGCTTGATGTAATTATCCGGCACTTGATCGCGGCGCGCCATTTTGATGGCTTTCTTCAGCGCCGGATTCTTTTCCGGATTGAAGCAATCATCACCCGAGCCTTCGCAATTCACGCAGCTGCGCATAATCGCTTTAAGATGCTTCTTGATGATTTTGGACCCAGTGACGAGAGCGGCGACCTTTTCCTCTTCCTTCACCTTCCAAGAAATATAGGATTCAATATCGGGATGGTCGGCATCAACGACAACCATTTTGGCGGCGCGACGTGTGGTGCCACCTGATTTGATCGCGCCCGCAGCCCGATCACCAATCTTCAGAAAGGACATCAGGCCCGAGGACGAGCCACCACCTGAAAGCTTTTCGCTCTCGCCGCGAATGCGCGAGAAGTTTGAGCCTGTGCCAGAGCCATATTTGAACAAGCGGGCTTCACGTACCCACAGGTCCATAATGCCACCTTCATTGACCAGATCATCCTGCACGGCCTGAATGAAACAGGCATGGGGCTGGGGATGCTCATAGGAGGATTTGGATTTGGTCAATTTGCCGGTGAAGGGATCAACATAGTGATGGCCTTGGCCGGGGCCATCAATACCATAGGCCCAATGCAGGCCGGTGTTGAACCATTGCGGCGAATTGGGTGCAGAAATCTGCTTGGCCAGCATATAGCGCAATTCGTCATAGAAAGCCTGCGCATCGGCTTCGGTGTCGAAATATTTGCCCTTCCAGCCCCAATAGGTCCATGTGCCAGCGAGGCGATCAAAGACCTGATTGGCCGAGGTTTCCGCGCCATAGTGCTCCTCTTTGGGCAAGGCGGCCAAAGCGGCTTCATCGGCAACGCTGCGCCAGAGGAAAGAGGGAACAGAATTCTCCTCCACCTTCTTCAGCTTGGCCGGAACGCCTGCTTTACGGAAGTATTTTTGGGCAATGACGTCGGAGGCGACCTGACTCCAATCGGCCGGCACTTCAATGCCAGACTTGGAGAACACCACCGATCCATCCGGATTGCGGATCTCGCTCTTTGTCTCGCGGAAGCTGATGTCCGCATAAGGTGATTGGTGTGACTTTGTATAACGCCGTTCGATCCGCATCTCTCTCAATCCCATGTAACGCAGGCAAAAGCACTGCGCGAGTCCAAACCAGCCCCTGTCCTCGTTTGAATGTCCCCGAAACTCTTTGGGCGGTCCTTAAAATTGACTGCCCGAATACTTTGGACTGCTCACCAAAGGCCATTTTGAAATGGTTTGAATGGTGCCTCAGTCAGACCGTGAAAATAGTCTCGCTGTCATGATTGCGTCAAGCAATTGTGTCTGACTTGACTAATAGACACAAAATGTTGTGGGGCCCTGTGGAGAATGGGGATAGAGGGATGAGTGGGATACAAGTCTCTGACTATGTGGGATTTAGAATTTTTCCACCGGGTTTGGGCAGGGGGTGATTCTACCCAGAGGAGGAAATTTTGCTCACAAAATAATCCGCGATAATCCAATTTTCCTCGCTTTTCCTTGGGCTTGGCTCATCGCCCAGAGACTCAACCCTGGCCCCTGATTTTGCGTTTCACGCTCTTATGACAAGTCATGGCGTCAGAATCGGTCAACAGTGCTGACGTGTGTGGGCTGAGGAGTGCGTATTTTTGCTTAGAAAAAAATCTTCTTGGACTTTTTGATGAGCTGCCAGTGTTGTCAAGACTAGACTCAGTCAGGGGCACTCGCCATAGTCACTTCGACTCGCCCTATCTTTGCGGCAGGCCTCTTTTGGATGATCCCATGCACTGGCTTTTGCAGTTTTTTACTTGGTGGAATGGCCAATCGCTCAATACGCGCTTTCATACTTGGCGCAATGGTGAAAGTGTTGGTCAGGATGAGCAGGGCAATCAGTATTACCGCACCAAGGGCGGGCAGATTGATCCTGCTTTAGGCTTTGAGCGCCGCTGGGTGATCTTTGCCGGTGAATCGGATGCCTCGAAAGTGCCGCCCGGCTGGCATGGCTGGTTGCATCACACGTTTGATACACCTCCCAATCAGGAGAGCTATCAGGCACGCGAATGGGAATTGCCCCATTTGGCCAATCAGACCGGTACGCCAGCCGCTTATCGCCCGCAGGGCTCAACGCTGAGCACGGCCAAGCGTCCACCCGCCAGCGGCGATTATCAGGCCTGGACCCCAGGTCGGTGACGCCCTTGCGGTCACAGAGGCATTTCTGCCCTGATTTTGCCAATCCTTATCTCTATAGAAAGCAAATAGTAAATATTAATCGGCCATATAGATGCCTATGGATTGAGGTCTGGGTGGAATGACAGTGAGCCGTAAAACCCGATCACCGGATCTTGCCCGCCAGCAGCGGGATGGACGCAGAGCAAGCAAGCTTATTGCTTGCCTTTGCGCGTTTTTTTTCGCCTCGGTCGGCTCGGCCTACGCCGACTACATCAAACACCCTATGGCTGTGTTTGCCGGATTGGATAAGGTCACCGGACGGATCATCAGCTTTGAAGTCTCGATCGATGAGACCGTGCAATTTGGATCCTTGCAAATCACGCCCCGTGCCTGTTTCACCCGCCCACCTACAGAAGCACCGCTGACCGATTCTTTCGTCGAGGTTGATGAAGTCGCAGCCAACAATGACTATAAGCGGATTTTCTCGGGCTGGATGTTTGCTGCTAGTCCCGGCCTGCATGGCATTGAGCATGCGGTCTATGATGCTTGGATGACCGATTGCAAAGGCGGGGTTGAGATCGTCAAAGTCGCGCCCGAGACATTGGTGGATCCGCGCGAAGCTGAATTTGTGAAATCCTTGGGCGGCGCGCCGGCACTCCAAGCCAAAGGGGGTAATGCCTTTCGCGATCCGGCTAATCCGCCTAAGGGGCCGACCAATTCCAATGGCTTTATCGAAGTGGGCGCGGCGCCCGGCATGGGTAATCGCTCGCAGGTTCCAGAGCTTCGCACCACAGATACACGCAGCCCAGATCCACGTCCCGCCGCCAATCCCAATCCACGCCCGGTGAACCCTGCCACGCCCGCGCCCAACCTTCCTGCGGCCAATCAAGGCTTCTCCCAGCCCGCGCGCACGACGGCGCAAGCGCCAAACACTCAGGCTCCGGCCAATTCTGCTGCGCTACCAGATGATACATTGCGCCCGCCCGGATTAATCGGTCAGGCCAATCCCGCTCAGCGCGGGCAGACGGCACCCAATACGGGGGCTAATCGCGGTGCGCCTTCGCGTAGTTTCTTCCCAACCGTGGCCCAGCCCTGATCTGATCAGAGCAAGGGTTACGTTTGGGTCCCAGCGCGGGCCAAGCTCAGCGCCTCTGCGCCAGATAAAGTTTTTGTCGGCGACCAAATCGATACATCGGCGCCAGATCCCAAAGCAGCCTCCAGAGCCGTGTGAAAGTCCTCGCGTGGAATCTCAATAGCGCCTAGCGATTGCAAATGCGGCGTGATGAATTGCGTATCGAGCAATTGATAATGACCAAGCTTCAATCTTGCGATGAGATGCACAAGGGCGACTTTTGACGCATTGGGCGCCAGATGAAACATGCTTTCACCAAAGAAGGCCCCGCCGAGCGCCACACCATACAGGCCGCCGACCAATTGATGGGTGTCATCATAGATTTCAATCGTGTGCACAAAGCCTTGCTGATAAAGCTCGTTATAAAGATCACGAATGGTTTGATTGATCCACGTCTCTTCCTGACGCTTGGCATTTCGCGCACAAGCTTCAATCACGCTTTGGAAGTCACGATCCACTCTGATCGTAAAGTGATCCGAGTGCACCAGCTTGGCCAGACTTTTTGAAATGATCAGTCCATTGAGCGGAAAAATACCGCGCTCATCTGGATCGAGCCAGATGAGTTCAGGATCCTCGGCGCTCTTGGCCATTGGAAACACACCAATGGAATAAGCACGCAGGATCAATTGAGCGCTCAGCTCGGGACGTTGACGTTTGGCACACATAAACCAAGAGTGTCAGAAAAGCATTCAGCGTCAAGCCAAGACCTTCAGTCTCAAACAAAGACAGTTAAGTCTTGGCCTCAGCCGCGCTTAGTCGTCAGAGCTGGTTGTTTTGGGTTCAGCACTGCTGGCTTTGGGCTTGGCGCTTCTCACGCTGACCGGCCGCAAGAGAAAAGACGGCACATGATCGCCCAACCCCAAAACGGGGGGATCATTGTCCTCTTGCCGATAGGGACGCCGCTCACGCGGTCCATTGCGATCATGGCGCGGGGGATAATCCTGCCCAGAAGGGCGCTCGCGCCGCGCTGGTTTTTGAGCGACAGCTGCAAGGCCTTCATCAGAAGGTTGCGGCATGACATCAGGGGCCTGATCTTCTGAACGTGTCGGCCTTTCTTGTCTGGCGCGGCGGGGATCGGGCTGACCTCTGTCCCGCTGCGGACGATCGGCACTGCGCTCTGACCCTCTGCCACGCTCGCCGCGACGATTGCGGCCAAAGCGATTGCCCCGATCAGTGTCAGCCTCGCCGCCATCCTCGCTGAGATCGGCAAGTGTATGCCCCTCGACCCAATCAATCTTTTTATGGGTGAGCTTTTCAATGTCGGCCAGATATTTCTCATCGCCGCGTGTCACGATGGACAGTGCTGTGCCAGATTTGCCCGCTCGGCCAGTGCGGCCAATGCGATGCACATAATCTTC
>CAIVAX010000502.1 GCA_903903935.1 uncultured Hyphomicrobiales bacterium
CAGAGACAGATCCGGTCAATCTGACCACAGCTCAAGCCACACTGCTCAGCAGCCTGTCGAATATGACAATGCCGACCTATAATGAAGTCTAAGGCTGAGTGATCCAATTCAATTCTAATGGCGGGGCATGTGCCTCGCCATTTTTTTAATTTGGAATACCCAAATCCAGCTTGCCAAATCCAGCTTGCCAAATCCAGCTTGCCAAATCCGACTTGCCTAACCACACTTCCCTAATCACACTTGCCAAACTCCCATGCGTTTTTTAAATTTAGCGCTGACTTCGATGTGTGTGGGTGTGTGATGCAAAAACTTTGTCTCGTCCTGATAGGCCTTGTGTCTTCAATCCCGCAGGCCTTTGCCGCGGATGCAAAAGCCCCACTTCGCACGCCCCCTGCCGAGGTCTATCAATGGAGCGGCTTATATGCGGGTGTATCATTAGGCGCCGGCCAGAGCCGCTTTGGTTGGTATTCCGAGCCAAGCTTTGTTGGACTCGTGCCGGGTGGAACGACAAATCCTACCTTTACGACCACGCCCTTTTCCATCGGGCTGAAATCGACCAAGGCCATTGCCGGCCTGCATATCGGCTATAATTGGACCAGTGATCAACTTGTTTACGGGCTTGAAGCTGACTGGCAGACGGGCTCTTATCGCACCGGTAATTTCATTCCCTTAGCCCCGCCCGCGCCCAATGTGTCGGCTTTTGCGATCAATGGAACAAACACCGATCTTTTGGGCGCCAAAGTCAATGACACCGGCTCTTTGAGCGCCCGCTTAGGGCTGATCGCTCTGCCAAGACTCATGATCTATGCAACAGGCGGCCTCGCTCTCGCCAATCTGACTGCACAGGGCTCCTATGTTGCGCGCTCCGGCATTGGCACTCCAGCAGCAACTTATAGCCAAACTAAGCTGATGACCGGCTGGAGCGCTGGCGTGGGCGTGGACTATGCATTGAGCCAGAATTGGACTCTGGGCGCTGACTATCGCTATGCCGATTATGGCCACAAGTCTGTGCAGCTGGGCTCTTTGACCAACAACCCCTCCGGCGGCACATGGTCGATCAATAATGTGATCCGCCTGACCAATTCAGCGACCATGGTCAGATTGAGTTATCGCTTCTGATCACAGCCCCATCAGCCATGCACGGGCGTGCATAATTCAACGAGCGTGCCATCGGGGCAGAGCAGATAAGACACAATCTGCCCCCACGGCTTTTGCATGGGCGCTTTGAGTGAACGCGCTCCGGCTTGAACAGCCTGTGCATGCGCCGCTTCCACATCTTTTGTCACAAGCGCAATCTCTATGCCCAAAGGCTTTGGCGAGGCATGCGCTTCCACATAGCCCTCCGGCAGATTGGACTGTCCCAATTCATGCGCAGCAAAGGCCAAAGTGGTTTGGCCTGTCTCACATTCGCCATAGTCGCTGTCGTGATAAAAGCGCGTTTTTAAGCCAAAGGCCTTGTCAAAAAACGCTAAAGACGCCCGCACATCGGGCACATAAATAATCGTATAGCCAAATTGCATGTTTGAGCCTTTCGCAAATTAACTATGCAATTCAATAAAGATCGGACTCATAATCTGTCTTCAAATCACGCTACTTACATGAGCGTTTTACAAAATCACATTCATCACATTTGCAAGTGCCGCACTCACAATCACGATGAATGTCATGACCATCCCGCTCACTCGAAAGATGAAGCGTTCTTGCTCCATCGACACACCAAAAGCATGAAGAAGGCGACCGATCAATAAGAGGGAACACAAAGCAATCAAAAGAAACCTGTTGGCTTGATTGAGTTCAAGCAGAGTGAGCAACAGCAAACAAAAGGGAACATATTCGGCAAAGTTTGCATGAACCCGCATAGCGCGCTCAACCGCTTTGTTTTGCCCTGTGCCAAGACCCACCTTGTGATGCCGTCGTGCGCGAATGACATTCAAGGACAAGACAACAAAGACCAGAGCAAGGACAAATGCAAAAATGGGAATAATCGTCAAAGCCACTTTTCTGTCCTCCAAGCGAAGATGAGCACACTTGCCGAACTCTTCTAGGCGAGTCATCTGCAAAGACCAGCAAAATTGCCACTGATCAAGGCGCTCACAGAGCAGGATTAGCGCAGGGCTATCTGAGCGATCTGGAATCTGGGCGCAGAAGCGGGACAAAAGAAACCTTGCAGCTCATCGATGAAAAGCTCGATGTCGACCCATCTTGGCTGATCTAATCTATCCTGCATAAGAGCGAGATAACAAATTGAACCAGAAAAGATGGGCGGATCCATCAAAATCATCCCTGATCATCATCAGAGATGGTGGGCGCGACAGGGATCGAACCTGTGACCCCTACCATGTCAAGGTAGTGCTCTTCCGCTGAGCTACGCGCCCACAGGTGTGGCGTCTATACAAACTGTCTGAACTTGGCGCAAGTGCAGAAGCTGCCAATCTCTTGTTTAACCTTGCAGAGGCGCAATTTAGCACCCTTTGGCCCAATCATCATAAAGAGAGCCAGCCGGACTGCACTTGCTCAGGCCGCCAATAAGCGCTGCACCTCATTGACCAGATCCTTCAAATGGAAGGGTTTGGACAGGATTTTCGCTTCTTTCGGGGCCTGATTGTCCGGATTAAGGGCAACGGCGGCAAAACCAGTGATAAACATCACTTTAATGTCCGGATCGAGCTCCGTGGCGCGGCGCGCCAGCTCAATGCCGTCCATTTCCGGCATCACAATATCAGTCAGGAGCAGTTCAAAGGGCTCCTCGCGCAGCCGGTGATAGGCCGACATGCCATTGTCGAAGGATGCCACATCATAGCCAGCATTCTGCAGAGCCTTCACCAGAAAGCGCCGCATATCATTATCATCCTCTGCCAGAAGGATTTTGGTCGATAACTCACCCATGTTAGCCATAAGCCCCTCACTAAATAAACCCCTATAAAGACCATCCCGGGTAAAGAAGGGGTGAAAGAAAGTGATCAAATTGCACAGATCGGACTCATTTTGTTATTGCCAGCCTCTTGCCAGCCTCTTGCCAGCTTTGCCGGAATGAGGGCCATCCACAACCAGCACTTGGCAAATGCCTCCAACAGGCTCATCTTGGGCACATAGGCCAGACTAAAATTGGTTGTTATGTCGTCAAGACCGCAAAGTCCTGAACCTTCTCCGCCCGCCGAGCTAGATCCCTCACATGAAGTGATCTGGCCCGCCCGCTGGAGCGCGCCTCTGGTCATCTCCTCCCCCCATTCAGGCGCTATTTATCCCGAACAATTCCTGCGCATGACCCGTCTGGAGCCCCTCGCCCTGCGCCGCTCGGAAGATGCCTATATGGATGCCCTGCTGCTGCCCGCCTTGAATGATCTAGGCGCTCCCATGCTGCGGGCGCTGTTTCCCCGCGCTTATCTAGATGTCAATCGCGAGCCCTATGAGCTTGATCCGCGCATGTTCGACAGCGATTTGCCAAGCCTTGTGAATACTCGCTCCATTCGTGTGGCCGGCGGTTTAGGTACATTGGCCAGAGTGGTGGCTGATGGTCTGGATATTTATCATTC
>CAIVAX010000503.1 GCA_903903935.1 uncultured Hyphomicrobiales bacterium
ATCCTTACATTTTGAGCTATTGGCATTGACGATCAGTACAGTATTTACCTTCGCCCCTTTTGTTTGGGCTTGGGCGGGGGAGATCAAAGGCAATGAGGCCAGACCAATGGTGGTCAAGGTGCGATGAAGCGGCATAGGTAATCCTTAAAATATAATTAAATCAAATATTTATAAATAAACGATCAGATCAAAACAGCGCGACTGAGCATGTGGCCACTTATATGTCCCAGGCAAATTGACATAAAATCCTAAAGAAACATCGAATTAGATTGAGTAAAACTCTACCTATCGGGCGATTTCTCTCAGGGTGCGTTGGTTCAAAACAGCGCAGTGAATTGACACAAGCGAGGAGCAAGGTTAGATGTGAAACTAATTCTTGCTTCCTGAAAAGGCAGGATGATATGGGCGTTTGACGCCCGTTCGCACCCGTGGCCAGTCCTTTGGATGAGCCTGTCAGCCCTTAGGGGCAAAGGAGGGCGCGTTCTCCCGAGGAGCTTGCTTGAACAGCTTGCTCCCATTGGCGAGAGGATCGCGATTTTTGACACGCTTGGCGTGATCGCATCGCTTTCTCTTGTCCAACCCATTTTTGAGAGGACTGCGATGACAAAGCGTGCAGAAGCTAAATATAAAATTGACCGCCGTATGGGCCAGAATATTTGGGGTCGCCCCAAGAGCCCCGTCAATCGGCGTGAATATGGCCCGGGCCAGCATGGTCAGCGCCGCAAGGGCAAATTGTCGGACTTCGGCACACAGCTGAAGGCCAAGCAAAAGCTCAAGGGCTATTATGGCAATATTTCTGAAAAGCAGTTCCGCAAATATTATGCGGAAGCTTTGCGCCTGAAGGGCGATTCTGGCTCCAATCTGATTGGCTTGCTCGAGCGTCGTCTGGATGCGGTGATCTATCGCGCCAAATTTGTGCCGACTGTTTTTGCCGCGCGCCAATTCGTCAATCACGGCCATGTGGCTGTGAATGGTCGCAAGGTGAACATTGCCTCTTATTTGGTGAAGATTGGCGATGTGATCTCGGTGAAAGACTCTTCTCGTGAAATGGGCCTGGTTCTGGAAGCCGTGCAGAGCGCTGAGCGCGATGTGCCAGATTATCTGGAAGTCGATCACAGCAAATTCACTGCCAAAATGACCCGCATCCCCACACCCACGGAAGTTCCCTATCCGGTGATGATGGAACCCAATCTGGTCATCGAATTCTATTCGCGCTAATACCTATTACGACGCGAAAAGATCGAAGCATTTTTTCAATTCAAAGGCGCCCTCTTGGGCGCCTTTTTGTTTGTCGATGATGTCTAATTGCTTTTCTCTCCTTCTAGGTTGGGTAGCCTTACAGATTGCACAGCGGAGAAGAGAGCGCATTGGCATAATCGTCGTTTTTAGAATTGGGTGTGACGCTTCCATAGTTGTAGCCTTTGCAGCGTCATATGTGATTGGCGATGAGGCTGGTTGGGCTGTGGTAAATTTCACAAGGTAGGCTTACCAGAAATATTGGAAAGGGCGCTCTGCAAAGGCGTATTTATCTTATTTGGATGAAGCGTATCTGCATATATTTGAAGCCCTCCAACCCGATCACCATGGCCACAGCTGCGCCTATCACGAGCGCTAGATCATCCCCATGCAGGGGGCCAAATTTGAACAGATCTGCAATCATGGGAATGGTCAAAGTCGTCGTCAAGGCAAGGATGACGGCAAGCAGGACACTCACCAGCGCTGTGCCGGGGTGCCGCAATGTGTGCAGGACAGAGGGATGAAAGGACCGATTGAGAATGATCAATCCCAAAATTGTCGCAACCAATGCGAAGAAGCACAAGGCTCTTGTTTCTGTCTCAGGCCTATTGCAGTTGATCGCATAAAGCAAAGTGCCGGAGGTGATAGCAAGAGAGGTGAGACCTTGCAGAGCGCCTGTGAGCAAAATAGATTTAGAAAATAGCGGCGTATCTATTGCGCGCGGTGGGCGCTGCATAATGTCATCTTCCGCTTCGAGTGCTTCGAAAACCAGCGAGCAGACGGGATCAATGATCATTTCCAAAAAGGCGATGTGAACCGGACCCAGCAGGGGTGGCAGGCCGAGCATCAGCGGCAGAAGAGCCAGTCCGGCAATGGGAATGTGAACGGCAAAAATAAAACTCACCGCTTTGCGGATATTGTCATAAATGCGCCGTCCCAATTTGATGGCTTCAACAATGGAAATGAAATTATCGTCAAGCAGGATGAGTGAGGCTGCTTGTCTGGCCACTTCTGTTCCGCGCTCTCCCATGGCTATGCCAATATGTGCGGCTTTCAGGCTGGGGGCATCATTCACGCCATCGCCCGTCATCGCAACAATATCGCCATTGGCTTTGAGGGCCTGAACGATGGAGAGCTTTTGCTCGGGCATGATTCTGGCAAAGATGCTGGCCTTGGCAACGGTGGCGCAGAGGGCCTGCGGGTTCATCGCAGCAAGGACAGGCCCGGTGATGACATCGCCCGTATCAAGCCCCGCATCATGGGCAATGGCCAAAGCGGTTTTTGGATAATCGCCCGTGATCATGATCACGCGTATGCCGGCGGATTGGCAGTGCGCGATCGCCTCAGCAACATGGGCTCGAATGGGATCACTCAGGCCAATGAGGCCTAAATAGTCAAATGAGATGTCGTGAGGCGAAGCGGGCAATTGCGCATCTTGCCAGCTCCCTTGTGCAACACTCAGCACACGCAGGCCCTTAGCTGCCATTGCATCGATGCTATGGTGTAAATTTTCTCTATCTTGGCTGGAGAGATTGCAAAGATCAGCAATGGCCTCGGGCGCGCCCTTGGCCGCAACCAGCAGGGAGCCAGTGTGATCCATTTTCCATAAATGTGTGACAGCCAAGAGATCTGGCCGCAGACCAAAGGCGTGAATGAGATAAGACTCATTTTGATGATCGTCTGAGGCAGACTGCAGATCATGGTGCGCCTTATGAAAGGCGCGTTCCATTGGATCAATGGGATTGCGGACGCTGGCAAGATAAGCGGTCTCGAGCAAAGCATGATATGCGCTGGGTGCCGACGCAATCTCTTTGGCCACCACATGCGTGCCGTCGGGCAAATATAATTGCGCGACCTGCATTTTGTTTTCAGTCAAAGTGCCGGTTTTATCTGAACACAGCACGTTGGCTGAGCCTAAGGTTTCTATAGCAGCAGCGCGGCGCGTGAGCACATGTGCCTTTGAGATTCGCCACGCCCCCATGGCCATGAAAACGGTGAGCACGACAGGCAATTCTTCTGGCAGCATGGACATGCCTATGGCTATGCCTGCCAGACTAGCTTCAAGCCAGTCGCCGCGATGAAGGCCATAGAGAATGAGCGTGGCCAGACTCACACTCACGCCGATGAGTGCGAAAATTTTCACCATACGGTTTGTTTGTTGACGCAAGCGTGGGGGCTCGCGCTCGACTGTTTGCAGCGAATGGCCAATCTTGCCAATGGCGCTTTTAAGCCCAGTGGCTTTGACTTCAATCAGCGCTGACCCGCGCACAATGAAGGAGCCAGCAAAGACATAAGGCAGATCTTCCCCGCCAGGCTCAGGCATGAGCTCACTTGATGAGCCAGCTAATGTCTTGCGCACAGGAACCGATTCCCCTGTGAGCAGGGATTCATCGATCAAGAGATCATGGGCTTCAAGCACCAAACCATCGGCGCTGATGCGCTCTCCTTCATTGAGGAGGAGAAAATCACCCCGCACCAATTGAGTGGCCGGTATATGAATGTGTTGGTCATCACGGATGACTGTTGCGTTGGGGTTGCTAAAAGTGCGTAAAGAGTCGAGAATGCGTTCTGTGCGCGTTTCCTGCACTATGGTGATGATGATTGAGAGCAAAGCGAAGAGGAAGAGCAGCAGGCCCTCTTTGAAATCACCAAATATCAGATAGAGCGAGCCGCTCAGAAGCAAGAGCAGAAGCATGGGCTCTTCTAACACTTCTTTGGCAATGCCAAAAATATTGCGGTGCTCGGGCGAGGGGAGTGCGTTGGGGCCCTCACACTGCAAGCGTCG
>CAIVAX010000504.1 GCA_903903935.1 uncultured Hyphomicrobiales bacterium
AAGTTTTAAAATTCTCGGCGCTCTGCATCGCGCGACCGCCCGAGATGATGATTTTGGCCGAAGTCAGTTCCGGACGGTCCGAGACCTGTAGCGCCTCTCCCTTGAATGTTGACACACTCGGATTTGAAACGGCGCCTACCGCTTCAACGGAAGCTGAGCCACCTATGCCAGTTGCTGCGAAAGAGGCGGTGCGAACCGTGATCACTTTTTTAGCGTCTGTCGATTGTACTGTCTGAATCGCATTGCCAGCATAGATCGCCCGCTCGAATGTATCTGCCGATATGACTTTGATGATTTCTGAAATCTGCATCACATCGAGCAGGGCTGCAACGCGCGGCATGACATTTTTTGCAGTCGACGTTGCTGAGGCAACCAGCGAATTATAATTGCCAGCAAGCGAGACGATCAGCGCTGCCATCGGTTCTGCAAGCCCATGTGCGTAAGAAGATCCGCTTACAACAAGGACTTTTTCAACGCCCTCAAGCATGGCAGCTGCTTTTGCAACTGCGTCCACATTGTCACCCGCAATGAGAATATGAACAGGTGCACCCAGCGCGCGTGCTGCAGTCAGTGCTTTTGGGGTTGCATCACCAAGCTGGCCTTTGTTAATATCTGCGAGAAGAAGCGTCGTCATCACAGCACTCCCGCTTCATTCTTGAGTTTTGAGACCAGTTCGGCAACATCCGCCACTTTCACACCAGCCTTGCGGGCAGGCGGCTCAGACGTTTTCAAAACTTTCAAACGCGGGGCAATATCGACACCAAAGTCAGCGGGTGTCTTTTCATCAATCGGTTTTTTCTTGGCCTTCATGATGTTGGGAAGCGACGCATAACGCGGCTCGTTCAGACGCAGATCCGTCGTCACAATGGCCGGCAGCGTCAGCGACACTGTTTGTAAGCCGCCATCGACTTCGCGTGTGACATCAACCGTGCCATCGGCCAGCTCGACCTTGGAGGCAAATGTACCCTGGCCCCAGCCGAGCAGTGCTGCCAGCATTTGGCCTGTTTGGTTGCAATCATCATCAATGGCCTGCTTCCCCAAGATGACGAGACCGGGTAATTCGGCACCAACAATGCCTTTGAGAATTTTTGCGACAGCCAGCGGTTCAACCATACCGTCATGCTTCACGAGAATCCCGCGATCAGCGCCCATGGCCAGGCCTGTGCGAATGGTCTCGGCAGCTTGCGCTGGTCCAATGGAAACGACCACCACTTCTGATGCCTTGCCGGCTTCCTTCAGTCGCAAGGCCTCTTCGATGGCAATTTCATCGAAGGGGTTCATGGACATTTTCACATTGGCAAGTTCGACGCCCGATCCGTCCGATTTGACGCGGATCTTGACGTTATAATCAACCACCCGCTTCACGGGCACCAGAATCTTCATGTCGGGGCCCCCTGAGCCGGAACGGCGAGGCGCGTCAGACCCATTGGCGGAGGGGAATGCGACGCTCAAGCGAGCTTTTTTGGTAATTCCCGCCACTCTCTGAGTCAATTGATTGCTGCGCCGCCACTATTACGCACATCAGCGATTTTTCCCCGGCACCCAAAGCACGTCACCCCCGGCTTGCCGGTTGGCATAGCGCGAGGCCACGAAGAGGAAATCGGAGAGGCGGTTGATGTATTTCAG
>CAIVAX010000505.1 GCA_903903935.1 uncultured Hyphomicrobiales bacterium
CAGAATCTGGCTTTCAAGGCCTCACGTATCTCTCCCTTGGCTGGACTGGCACGTATGTTTGGTCCTTCTGCGCTGATCGAACTGAGCAAGTCGATCTTGAAAGTGATTGCATTGGGGGCGGTTGGGTTTTGGTTCTTGATGGATGAGCTGCCGCAAGTTATCGGCCTGTCAGAGGAAGATCTGGGCAGTGCGGTCAATCAATCCGGCTCGCTCTTTCTCATCACTTTGTTTGTCTTGATTGGCGCTATCGCTATTTTGGGCATGGGCGATGGTTTTCTGCAATGGTACAAACATAATCAACAAATGATGATGACCAAGCAGGAAGTCAAAGAAGAGTTCAAGCAATCGGAAGGCTCGCCTGAAATCAAGCAGCGCATCCGCCGCATGCAGCAAGAAGTTGCGCAACGTGGATCTGTTGCCTCCGTTGAAAAGGCGCAAGTGATTATCGTCAATCCAAAGAATTTTGCTGTGGCGTTGCGCTATGATTTTGAAGATGGCACAGCGCCCAAGGTCCTTTCGAAAGGCACCGATAGTGTGGCGGCTAGTATTCGCGAGAAGGCACAGGAATTGGGCATTCCAATTTTAACGATTCCGCTGCTGGCACGTGCACTTTATTATACATCTGAGATTGGCGCGGAGATTCATTCCGAACTGTATCGGGCTGTGGCCACCGTTTTGACCTTTGTGTATCAGGCTGGCGCACAGGGCGATATCCCAGATATTGAAGTGCCCCCGGAACTGCAATTTGACGCCAATGGTCGCAAGCTTAAGGAGGCCCAATGACACAGACCTCTTGTTATGGCTGCGCTCATTTTGTGGTCACACATGATATGGCCAGACCCTATGCCTGCAAGGCCTTTCAGTTTCAATCGACACGACTTCCCGCACTCGATGTCAGGGCCTCTTCGGGGCATGCCTGTCAAAGACGCATCACGAGAATAATTCAGACACGAAAGGGTGATAAGCCATGAGCAAGGCTCCCAACGCTAAAAAAGATGTTGAGAAGACTGAGTCTGCCAAGACCGAAGCAGCAAAGACTGAGGCTGCATCAGAAACAGCTGCGGCTGAGACAAGTAATGCGCAAATCCAGGCAGAGCCTGCTGAGGGCGCTGCGGATGCTAAAAAAACATTGAAGAAGAAGTCTGCCACTGCGGCAGGCGAGACAGCTGCGCCAAAAACAACGGTACAGGAAGCTATAGAAATTGCTCTGGCCTCTGCGGGCACGGCTGTGGATGCCTCTCAGGAAATGCAGCGTCTGCGCGCAGATGTTCAGAAGCTGATCACTGGCAGCCGCAAAAGCAATATGATCTTGTTCTATGCCACATTGCTATTCATCCTAGCAGGCTGCGGTGGCATTTATGGCTCGCTCGTATTCTATCAACGCAGCATCAATGATTTGAATTCAGTTTCAAAATATAATCGGGATGCTTTGCAAGTTTTTGGCGATCAAATCACCAAATTGCTCGAACAAGGCAAAGGCGTGAGCGAAGCCTTGCATGCCTCCGAACATTCCGTTGAGGAAGCAAAGGGCGCTATTGAAGAGAACAGCAAGCTGACCAAGGCGCTTGCAACCACACAAAGCGC
>CAIVAX010000506.1 GCA_903903935.1 uncultured Hyphomicrobiales bacterium
CTTTCAGGACATCGTTCTACAGTCTATGATCCAAAGCCTTGCGGCTATCGGACAAGACAAGGATGTGTGGTGCAAAGTCTCAGACAAGATCGGTGATCTTCTTCACGACAATACTATGCTCACTTTGGAAAATACGTCTGACTCCGTGAAATACACCGAAACTTATCTCAACCGCGAAATTACGACTTCAGACAACCACGCTACGGTTCTGAAAGCTGATGTGTCGGACTCCAAAGAAATTCTTGCGCTCAAGGCCGAGTTGGCGGAGCTCAAGGCAGCCCAAGCGAATGCCGGGATCTTGCGGATCCAGCTTGATGCCAAATCCAAGTTCAGCGCAGATCTCGAGCATGGGATAATTTTGCGCCAAGACGCGTCCCTCGATCCGCTTTAGGCCTTTGTCTTTGGCATAATCGATGATGAGGCGCATGAGCTGCCAGCCCAAGCCGCGCCCTTTGAAGTCGGAGCGCAGCATAATGGCATATTCCCCTGCCTGTTGATCCTCACTTAGCATCAGGCGCACACCGCCCAGAATCAGGCCATTGATTTCATCAAGAGCAAGAGCTGCAAAGGCGGTTGAATAATCAATATCCACCAAAGCGGATACAAAGGCGGGGCTAAACTCTTTAACCGGACCAAAGAAGCGCTTGCGCAAATCCTCTGGCGTGATGTGATCAAGAAATTCTCGAAACAGGCTTTCATCATCGCTTGCAATGGGACGAATGAATACGCGCGTTTGATCCTTCAGGACAATGTGACGGGTCCAGAATTGCGGATCAAAGTAAGGAATTTGGCTCTGAGCAATGATTGCACCCATCAAAGCCACATCAGGCCAGAGGAAGATGGCAATCTCGTGTCAGGCTTCGCAATCTCTCGCTATTCAGCGAGCACACGTGGTGAGGGGAAGGAGACTTCCACCAAAGTGCCCTCGCGCTTGCGACTGCGAATGGTGAAAGAAGCGCGATTGGCTTCAACCAGTGCACGTGTCAGCGGCAGACCAAGGCCTGTGCCGGAGGATTGCTTGGCTGTCGCCAATTGACGGAAGGGCTCCAACGCCATTTGGATTTCTTCATCATCCATGCCAATGCCCGTATCTTTGACGCGAATGACGGCATTGCCAGAATCGGTCAAAGCGGTGGACACAATCACCTGCCCGCCCGGCTCATTGAATTTCACAGCATTAGATAAAAGATTAAGCACAATCTGCTTGAGCGAGCGCTCATCAGCGACCAATTTGGGCATATGCGGGGCCAGTGCCACGCGCAAAATCACGCGCTCGCGCAAGGCTTGGGGCTGCAACAAAGCCACACAGTCTTGCACAATGCGATTGGCATCAACGGCCACAAAGTTGAGTTCAGCTTTGCCAGATTCAATTTTCGACAAATCGAGCAGATCATTGACAAGGCTCATCACATGCGTGCCTGAGGCATGAATGTCTTTGAGATAATCCTTGTAGCGATCATTGCCGACGGGGCCAAAGCGCTCTTCCATAATCACTTCGGCAAAGCCCATAATGGCATGCAAGGGCGTGCGAATTTCATGGCTGATCTTGGCCAGAAAATCAGATTTCAACGCACTGGCGCGCTCGGCCTCGCGGCGGGCTTCGCGCAATTCGCTTTCGGCCTTTTTCCAGTGAGTCATATCGCGCAATACGGCGCAAAACTTCATCGCCTCACCAGAGGCAACCCGGCCAATGGTGATAAAGATGGGAATAGCACCGCCCTGACGGGCGCGACCAATAATCTCTCTGCCATCATTGAGCAGGCTGGCGACCCCTTTACCTTGCAGCCCTGCCAGATAATCCTGCGCATAGGCATGGCTTTCGGGCATGAGCAAGGTTGAGAAGGATTGGCCCAGCAATTCGCCTTGATCATAGCCAAACAAAGCTTGCGCGGATTGATTGAGGCTGAGTATCAAGCCCTGCGCATCCAACACAACCACGCCATCCGTGGCGGTATCAAGAATGGCATGCAATTCGCGGCTTTCGCTCTGCAGTTTGCCGGACTCTTGTTCAAGAGCGCGTATTTTCTTGACCAAATCAGGCTCAAGAGCAGGATGAAAGGTCATCAAAGTGGCCGCATCACCGCCCCATTGCATCATGCGCAAACGCACATCAAGCTGCAGAATATGGCCATCGGCGCGGCGCACC
>CAIVAX010000507.1 GCA_903903935.1 uncultured Hyphomicrobiales bacterium
CCGATATCGGCGGTGCCTGATCGAAGGAAAGGCTCGGGTGCATACCCTGGACGCCTTCAGCCCGGAGCTTTGCGAATCCGGATCTCGCGCGTGCCCTCGGGCAGAAGCTCCTCGGTCCAGACGTAGCCGTTGTTCCGCAGGATATTGAACAGCGGGTGCGGCTGGCAATACAGCAGGAGCAGCAAGTCGTCGCCATCGGCCAGGCCGTCCAGCGCTGCCAGAGTCCGCTCCATCGGCTCCGGCGGCTGCAACTCACGCCCGTCGATGACCGTGGTCATGGCTATTCTCGGGCTTGGTATTTTTGCCGTGCCTGCCTCCATTCTATCTTCAGGTTACACTCAGGAATTGGCATCCCAGCGTCAGCAATTGATGAACCGTCTCAACAATATGCTCAGCGATGGTATTCTGAGCGATGAAGAAAACGTCGAAATCAAATTTTTGGCCAAGCAATTGAATATATCAGATCAGCAGCTTGATATTTTGATTGAATCTGCAAAACAAGAATATACGGACAAGGCGTCGCGCGATTATTTTATGCCCAAGGAGTTTTTGGAACAACATCCAGAAATCGCTGTCGCGCAATTCCATATTCTCTCGCAACAGATCAATCGGCTTGCGTCGCTCTCCAATCAAGCGGTCGTGACGCAACTCATCGCAAAATCATCTGATATCACCGAGACCGAAAAAAAGATCTGGCAGCAGTTCACTTCCCTTAACGTTGGCCCCGAGGTTGAGCCACCCAAAAAGGGACGCGGCAAAAAATCTGCCGCCTAAGACTGGTCTGATAAATTTTAGAGAGGATTATTTGGGTGGCAAACGCAAAGCGCCATCCAGACGAATGACCTCACCATTGAGAAACTCATTCTCAATCACGTGAGCAACAAGGCTGGCAAACTCTTGCGCATGACCCAGACGTTTGGGGAAGGGGATGGAGGCGCCTAAACTCTTCTGCGCCTCCTCAGGCAGGTTCTGCAGCAGCGGAGTTAAGAACAGGCCGGGGGCAATCGTCATCACACGAATGCCAAATTGCGCCAGCTCACGCGCCACCGGCAGGGTGAGCGCAGCAATGCCGCCTTTCGAGGCGGAATAAGCGGCCTGTCCAATCTGGCCTTCAAAGGCAGCGACAGAGGCTGTTGAAACAATCACGCCGCGCTCGCCATTTGGTAAGGGCTCACTGAGCGACATATGCGCGCCAACCAGCCGCATCATATTAAACGTGCCAATCAGATTGACGCGGATGACTTTTTCAAACTGGGCAAGTGGCATGGGCCCATCGCGGCCAACCATACGATTAGCAATGCCAATGCCAGCACAATTGATCAGCGCGCGGCAGGGGCCAGAGCGCGACGTTGCACTTGCGATTGCATCTGTCATGGCGGCATCGTCCGCAACATCGCCGATGATCGCTTGAGCGTTAATCTGTTCAGCGAGGGCCTGACAGGCAGGCGCATTCACATCAATCAATGTGATCTTGGCGCCGAGGCTTGTCAGATGCTCTGCGCAGGCTTTGCCAAGGCCAGAGGCACCGCCGGTGATGATGGCATGATGTCCTGCAATGTTCATGTGAGTTCCGTGTGAGTTGCCAGAGCAAACTAGATCCGATTTGAAAATCAAGATCAATGCCATTCTTAAAATAAATGATTAAACTTTGCCTCAATTGCAAGAAGAAGCCCGCATGAGCCTATGCCCGCACTCTTCGCGTGACGATCTCGCGAGCTTGAATTAGTTTATCAATCGTTAACACGTCAGAAAAAATTGAATTCAAAATGGAGTTTGTCATGCAGTTACAGTTTAAACATTTTCTCGCCAATGAAGCCGCCGGCGTGTCGGTTGAATATGCGCTTCTTATTGGATTGATTGGAATGACGGTCATACCGGGCAGCCTGCTTTTGAGCTCCAAGATTACAAATCAGTTTAATTCAATCACCACGGCTCTCAATAAAATTGGCAATCCCGGTTCGGGCTTTATGCCTGTCCGCTAGCTCTCATCAAACGACACAGCTCCACTGAAGAAGGATGAGGACATTTCATTTGTCGTCCTGTCAAAAGATGTCAGACTGAAGTTCAGTCTGACACTTTTTTATTTCAATCCCAACACGCGCATCGCATTCTGTTTGAGGATGAGATCATGCACCTCTGGCTTAAAGCCAGCAGCCTTGAATTGCTCAATCCAGCGATCAGGTGTGATCAATGGAAAGTCAGAGCCAAACAGCATTTTGGTTTTCAACGGACCATTGGCATAGTGAATGATCTGCGGGGGAAAATATTTTGGCAGCCAGCCAGACAGATCAATATAAACATTGGGCTTGTGCAAAGCGATGGACAAAGCCTCATCCGTCCATGGCCAAGAGGGATGCGCCAGAATAATCTTCATGTCGGGAAAGTCGACCGCCACATCATCAAGGTGGATGGGCTGCGAATATTTCAACCTTAGTCCACCGCCCCCACGCATGCCTGTGCCAATGCCAGAATGGCCCGTGTGAAAGATCGCCGGCAGTTGATGCTCCGCTATCACTTCGTAGAGCTTATAGGCCATGCGATCATTCGGGAAAAAGCCTTGGCAGGTCGGGTGGAATTTAAAACCTTTGACGACACCTTGTGCGATCAAGTCGCGTGCCTCGCGCGCGCCCATAATTCCTTTGTGCGGATCAATCGACGCAAAGCCGATCATAATATCCGCATTCTCACGCGCAGCATCGGCAATCTCTTCATTGGGAATGCGCCGATTGCCAATCTGAAATTCACTATCAACAGTGAACATCACCAGACCGATTTTTCGTTCGCGATAATAAGCAATGGTCTCTGTAATGCTGGGTCGTTTGTCTACCTTGAAGTAGATCGATGCGGCCTGTTCATAAGGCTCCCAGTAAGAATCAGGCTCCTGCCTGCAGGACACCTCTGCATGGGTATGCATATCAATGGCGATCAGGTCTTGGCAGTTCATGTTCCACTTCCTACAAATATGGCGAATGAGAGTCTCGAAATAGGCTGTTCTATGGCGGATTACAGAAAACTATCATCGATATCTTTTACGTGAATGAATTCATTTGTGTTTTCTTTGCAAGAGGCTGGTAAGAGACTGAAATATGACACGGGGTCGTATAAATACTTATTATAAATAACTTATAAATAAGGGTTTCTTCGCTTTTTTGTTTGACATTTCTTCGCATAAAACTTATCGCGCCTTAACATGATTTATCGAGATTTTTTTCGCAGGGCCTCAAGGACATCAGCACGGTGAAAATCACTATGAACCGCTTGATGCTTAAGCATGGACGGACAAGCAAAAAGTCCAAAGACAAGACAATTGATCTTTTGCCATTGAAAAATCATACAGCTTATTTGTTGCGCCTCACGCAAATGGCGCTCTCTGATCAATTGTCGCTGGTCTTGCGCAAGCTTGATATCAAGCCCATGCAATATATGGTGCTGGCTCTGATTGAAGCCAATCCGAAAATTCAGCAGGGCAGTGCCGCCGAGATTTTGGGGATCCAAAAGACCAATTTCGTTGCCATGGTCACAACATTGTCTGATCTGGGCTTGGTTGAGCGCAAGGCTGTGATGAATGATCGGCGCAGCTTTGGCTTGGTCCTCACATCCGATGGGCATAAGCTTTACAAGCAAGCGCATGCCATTGTGCAGGCGCATGAGCAGCGCTTGAAGGATCGTCTGGGCGCAGAGATTTATAATTCCTTTGCCCAGCCGCTGATCCGTCTCGCCTTTGATGATCCCAAGCCTAACTGAGTGCTAATTTTTTGAGCAGCTCGTGTGTGGGCCTTGGTTTGACTCTGTAGCTTTAGCCTCCTTCCCCCTCTGCCTGTTGCGAGAGCTTGGCCAGAGAGAGCTTGGCCAGAGATTGCTTAGTCCACCGCTGTCGGGACGCAGTCTCAGGCTGAGGCAGAATAAGGCTGAGGCAGAATAAGGCTAAGGATGGTGTTCAGCGCCGTTCACCCCTGCTAGGCAAAAGCCCGTTTATCCGCCTATAAGAAGGCATTCAAATCAGCCCGGCAAAGCTTGGCTTGGGCCTTGGGGCGAGCCGATCAGCGCCAATTGCAATGGGGATGTGATGACGGGTGTTCATATTGTTTCAGATGAAGCGCTTACCCAATCAAGTGCCGCCCGCCTTGCCCGCAGCTTAAAGCCCAAATCCATCGCTATTATCGGCATGTCGGCCAAGCCGGGGTCGGCGGGGCAAATTGCCCTCGCGCTCCTGTTGGATAATGACTATCAGGGCGAGGTCTATCTGGTCGGCCGCACAGCAGGAATGGTCCGCGAGACACAGATCCTGACCAATATCCATGATCTGCCAGAGGGCATTGATCTAGCTGTGCTGGCTGTGCCGGCGGCCTCTGTCAAAGAGACAATTGAGGCCTGCGTCGCCCGCAAAATGGGCTCGGCCGTGATCTTTGCTGGCGGTTTTGCCGAATTGGGCGAGGCTGAGCGAAGCCTGCAGGACGAGATTGCGGCGATAGCCAAAGCAGGCAATCTGGCGGTGATGGGCCCCAATTGCCTTGGCTTTACCAATTTTGTTGATCGTGTCGCCATTGGCTTTGCCGCTGTGCGCGCCATTCCCCAATTGCCTGCGCAGGTCACCAAGGCCATTGGCATTGTGGCGCAGAGTGGTGGTCTGAGCGGCCATTTGCATCTGGCCTTTGGCGCCAAGAACTTGCCCGTCAGCTATATGATCTCGACCGGCAATGAGATGGATGTCGGTCTGGGCGATCTCATTCTGGCCTTGATCGAGGATCAGGTGACCCGCGTCATCACGGTCTATGCCGAAGCCATTCGTCGCCCCGATCTGTTTTTGGCTGCGGCGCGTCAGGCACGGCGGCGCGGCAAAGTGATTGTCATGCTGCATTCAGGACGCGGCGAGCGCTCGCGCGAGGCGGCCAAGTCCCATACTGGGGCATTGACCGGCGATTATGCGCTGATGAAGACCTTGGTCAGCGAAGCGGGCGTCATTCTCGTCGATACGATGGATGAATTGCTCGATGTCAGCGAAATCCTTCTGCACTATCCCCAGCCCAGCAAAGGCGCTTTGGGTGTGCTGACTTTTTCGGGGGCCTTTTGTGGCATTGCGCATGATATGAGTGATGATCTGGGCATTGAAATCCCCCCGCTCACACCGCAAACAGAGGCGGAGCTGAAGCCGCAAATGCCGGCCTTCATTCCTCCACGCAATCCTCTGGATCTGGGCACGCAACCCATCTGGCAGCCGGAGCTCGTTTTCATCGGCGCCAAAGCTTTGCTGAATGATCCGCAGATTGGCGCGCTCGCCATTTCCATTCCCATGGGAGCGCCTGCCCATTCGCTGGCCTATTTTAAACATTTTGCCGAAGTCGCCAAGCTCTCCTCCAAGCCCATGGTGATTACGGTTCTGGGCGATCATGCGCCCATTCCCCAGCCCACTGTGCAGATTGGGCTCGAGCATGATCTGATCGTCTCACGCTCGTCTGATCGCATGATGCGGGCGATGGCAAAGGTACTCGCCTATGGCAATGCGCCTGTCACACTCGATCAGCCCAGCTCTGGTCCGGCCTTGCAATTGCCGCAGCTGCACAGCGGCCTGCAGCCCGAATATATTGGCAAAGAGATTTTGCGCGCCATTGGCGTGCAGGTCCCGCAAGGCGGTCTCGCCCGCACTGTCGAAGAGGCTTTAGATATAGCTTCCCGCATTGGCGGCCCAGTGGCGATGAAAGCGCAAGCTGCCGCGCTCGCCCACAAGACCGAGGCGGGGGCTGTTCTGCTCAATCTGACGGGGGCGGAGGCCATTCGTCAGGCATGGGACACATTGACCAGAAATGTGCGGGCTGCTGCGCCCAATGTGCAGCTGGATGGCATGCTGGTAGAGGCTATGGCGCCCAAGGGTGTTGAATTGGTGATTGGCGCGCGGCGCGATCCGCTCTGGGGCCCCGTTTTGCTGATTGGTCTGGGTGGCATATGGGTTGAAGCCCTGCAAGATGTGCGGCTCTTGCCAGTTGACGCCAGTGCGCCCAGACTCATCGATGAGGTGAAGAAGCTGCAATCTGCCAAATTGCTGCAAGGTTTCCGCGGGCAAAAACCAATCGACTTTGACGCCCTCGCCGCTGCGGCGCAAGCTGTGGGCAGGCTGATGATGCAAAGACCCGATATTATCGAAGTTGATCTCAACCCCGTCATGGCCCATCCGCAAGGGCAGGGCGTGACCGCAGTGGATGCTTTGATCGTGCGCGCAAGTTGAGCAGACGGATAGAATTGAAATTCATAGAAATGGATGGGGCACATGAAATTTGATCTAATCACCTATCGTGTCGAGGATGATGTTGCCTTTCTGGGCCTCAATCGTCCCGACAAGCGCAATGCGATTAATGATGCCATGGTCGAGCAAATGCGTGAGGCCATTATCCGTGCGGGCAAAGAAGCGGCCTGCGGCTTGTTCTATGGCCATGGCTCCAATTTCTCGGCCGGTCTCGATCTGGCCGAAATGCTGGGCAAAATGCAGAGCGGCTATCTGGAAACACGGCGGCACAATCGCCATCATTGGCATGAAGTCTTCGATATGATTGATCGCGGGCCCATTCCCTTTGTCAGTGCTTTGCATGGTCCGGTGGTTGGTGGCGGTCTGGAATTGGCCTCAGCCACACATGTTCGCGTGGCCGATACATCCGCCATCTTTGGTCTGCCAGAGGGCCAGCGCGGCATTTTTGTGGGTGGTGGCGGCACAGTGCGCATTCAGCGCATTCTGGGCAATACTGTCATGGTCGATATGATGCTCACAGGCCGTTTGCTCAATGTGCAGGAGGCTGAGCGCCTCAATCTGGTGCGCTATGTCGCCGAGCCAGAGAATTTATTGGCCAAGGCCAAAGAGATTGCGGTGCGCATTACCAAAAACACCGCTCTGACCAATTGGAAGATCACCAATGTGCTCTCGCGGGTGAATGATCTCGCGCATGATGATGGTCTCTTCATGGAATATCTGAGTTCCAATATGGCGCGCGCGCCAGGCTCAGAGGATCGTCTGCGTGACTTTGTTGAAAAACGCGCAACACCCTTGGTGCAGACGGGTTCAAAATCGAAAACAAAGACAGATGGTAAATCCAAAACTTCAGCCAAATCTAAAGACGAAGCCAAAGAAGCCAAAAAGGCCAAGAAAAAGTCATGAGTGACTTTGACTTTTTCTCGCCTCCCAGCCCGCAAGAGGCTGAGCGCGCGCAAGCCTATCTCAAACAGGCGGAGCGGGACTCAGCGCTCATTCCCGGTCTCGCGCGTGATCTGAACACACGCGATGTGCGCTCTGTTGCCATCATAGGCGCGGGTACTATGGGCGGGGGCATGGCCATGTGCTTTGCCAATCTGGGCCTTCCTGTTGCTTTGCAGGATATGACTCAGGACATGCTGGATCGCGGCATGCAGCGCATCCGCGATAATTATCAGCGCACCGTTGATGGTGGCCGTTTGGATCAGGCCGTCATGGATCAGCGTATGAGCCTGATCACGCCAACACTTGAAGATCACGCGCTCACACAGGTTGATCTCATCATCGAGGCTGTGTTCGAAGATATTGAGATTAAGCAAAACCTCTTTCGCAAATTGGATGGGCTTGCCAAAAAAGGAGCCATTCTGGCCACCAATACATCCGGCCTTGATATTGATGAGATTGCGTCTGTGACTCATCGCCCGCGGGATGTGATCGGCGCGCATTTCTTCAGCCCGGCAAATGTCATGCGCCTGCTCGAAGTGGTGCGCACGCGCGACACCAGCGATGAGGTGATTGCCACTTTGATGGATCTTGGTCATCGCATGGGCAAGGTCAGTATTCTGGCGCGCGTCTCGCCGGGGTTTATTGGCAATGCTTTGCTGCGCAATTATTCGCGCGAAGCGCAATTTCTCGTCGAAGATGGCGCCTTTCCCCATGAGGTGGATGCCGCCCTCACAGCCTTTGGCTATCGCATGGGCATTTTTGCCGTGCATGATATGGCGGGCAATGATGTGGGTCTGCACACCAAGCGCAAACAAATTCTCACCCGCCCTAAGGATCGTCGCTATACCGATCTGATCATTGCCTTATGTGATCAGGGGCGTCTGGGCCAAAAGACGGGCAAGGGCTGGTATCGCTATGAGAAGGGCGATCGTCGCCCGCAGCGCGATCCAGACGTTGAGGCCTTTCTGATTTCTGAATCGACACGTCTTGGTCTCACCCGCGCGCCTATTGCACACCAAGAGATGATCAAGCGTTGTCTTTATTCAATGATCAATGAAGCGGCGCATTTGCTAGACACAGGCGTGGCGCTGCGCGCCAGCGATATCGATATTGCCTATGTGACGGGCTATGGATTTCCCGCCGATCATGGCGGCCCCACTTATCTGGCCGATAAAATTGGTCTTGCCTCTGTCTATCAGGACATTGCAGATTATCATGCCCGCTTTGGTGTGTGGTGGCAGCCCTCGCCCTTGCTGGAAAGATTGGCACGTGAGGGTCAAAGCTTTGCTGCCTATGATCAGCAACGCACAGCGGCACGGCAGCAAGGAGCAAAAGCGTGAGTATTCGTAACAAAGCCTATATTGTGGGCGCTTATGAGCATCCCACACGCAAGGCCGACACGCTCTCGGTCGCCCAATTGCATGCCGATGTGGCACGCGGCGCGATTGCCGATGCCGGTCTCTCGCTCAAAGATATTGACGGCTATTTCTGCGCTGGCGATGCGCCCGGTCTTGGCACCATGTCGATGGGCGAATATCTCGGCCTCACTTTGCGTCATGTTGATTCAACTGAAACGGGCGGCTCGGCTCCGCTTGTGCATGTGCATCATGCCGCGCAAGCCATTGCGCAGGGCAAATGCAATATTGCGCTGGTCACTCTGGCCGGTCGGCCTCGCGCCGCTGTTGCGGCGTTGCAATTAAAGCCACCGGATCCTGATGCGCCCGAATTGCAGTTTGAAGCTCCCTTTGGCCCAGCTACGCAAAATGGCTATGCCATGTGTGCGCGCCGTCACATGCATGAATTTGGCACCACTAGTGAGCAATTGGCCTGGATCAAAGTGGCCGCCTCTCATCATGCCCAGCACAATCCCAATGCCATGTTGCGCCAGCTCGTCACAGTCGAGGATGTCGTCAATTCTCCCTTTGTGTCGGATCCTCTGCATCGGCTTGATTGCTGCGTGATCAGCGATGGCGGCGGCGCACTGATTATTGCGCGGCCAGAAATTGCCGCAAGCTTGCAGCGCCCCAAAATTGCCATTCGCGGCGCGGGCGAAGCGCTTAAACATGGCATGGCTGGCAAGGTGGATCTGACTTATTCAGCCGCGCGCTTCTCTGGACCAAGGGCGTTTGAAGAGGCCGGCCTCACCCCGGCAGATATTAAATATGTCTCGCTCTATGACAGTTTCACCGTCACGGTTCTGTTTCAGATTGAGGATCTGGGCTTTTGTGCCAAAGGGCAGGGCGGTCGCTTTGTCAGCGATGGCAATCTGATCTCCGGCATTGGCAAATTGCCATTCAATACCGATGGCGGTGGCCTGTGTAACAATCATCCGGCCAATCGCGGCGGTATGACCAAGGTGATTGAGGCGGTGCGGCAATTGCGCGGCGAGGCGCATCCCGCCGTGCAGGTGAAGAATTGCGATCTGGCACTGGCCAATGGCATTGGTGGCTCACTTGCCACACGCCATATTGCCGGCACATTGATCATGGAAAGGCAGTAAGATGAGCGCCAATCAAACGAAGGGCCCCCGCAAGATCATCTCGCCCCAACCTCATGATTATACCAAGCCCTATTGGGAAGCCGCCAATGAGGGGCGTCTTCTTGTTCGTAAATGCCAGGCCTGTGATGAGGCGCATCATTATCCACGCACGCTCTGCCCCTTTTGCGGCAGCGATGATCTGATCTGGCTTAACGCAACAGGCACAGGCACGATCTATTCGTTCAGCACGCTGCGTGTGGGGCCTGAGCCCTATACGATTGCTTATGTGACTTTGGCTGAGGGGCCGACCATGATGACAAATCTGGTGGAGTGCGATCCCCAATCGGTGCAGATTGGTCAGAAGGTCAGCGTGGTCTTTCGCCCCAGTGAGCAAGGCCAGCTCGTGCCCATGTTTACACCAGAGTAAGTTTAAACCAGTCTGAAGTCTGCTAGCTTAGGGCGATGAGTTTATGATCGTCTGAGAGCAAATTGAGAAATCTGGTCCGGGCTTCAAGCTCGTGGCTGAGGGGAGTGAGAGAAGATGGCAAAATTGACCGCAGCATTTGGCACTTCGCATAGCGTCATGTTGATGGCGAGTGAAGAAGATTGGCGCGTTGGCTTTAAGGAAGTTGATCCGCGCAATCCCAATTTCTACGATGCCAAGGGCCAGCCTTGCAGCTATGATTACTTGGCCTCCATTGCCCCGCAAGGCTCAGAGGCCATGGTGACGCCTGAGCGCATGTCCGAGCGTTATCATGCCGCGCAAGCAGCGATGGATCATATGCGCGATTTGCTGGAAAAGGCGCCCATTGATGTCCTGATTGTCTGCGGCGATGATCAGCTCGAACTCTTCCGCATGACCAATATGCCCGCCATTGCTATTTATTATGGCGAGACGATCCGCAATGCCAAGCGCGTGGTCACTGCTGGCATGCATTGGTATAAATATGCGCAAGCCATGCGTCAGGAGCCCGATGAGGATGTGCATTATCCCGTGGATGCCGAGCTTGCGACCTATTTGATCCGTGGCTTGAGCGATGACTGTTTTGATATCACCGCTGTGAATGGGCTTGAGCCCAAGCAGTTTGAAGGCCATGCGCTGTCCTTCTTGCATCGGCGCTATCTCACCAAGCGGCGCATTCCTATGGTGCCGATTCTGCTCAACACATTTGATCCGCCCAATCAGCCAACACCCAAGCGCTGTGAGCAATTAGGCGCGGCGCTGCGCGATCTCATTGCCAAATATCCCAAGGACATTCGCGTGGGGATTTTGGCCTCGGGCGGGCTCAGCCATTTCGTTGTCGAAGAAAAGCTCGATCGCGCTATTCTCGAAGCGCTCCGCACAAAAGACTCTGCCTTTTTGCGCTCGATTGATCCCTTGCGCTTGCAGGCGGGCAGTTCGGAAATCCGCAATTGGATTGTCGTTGCCGAAGCCGCCCGCGATCTCAAACTGGGCTGGGTCGATTATGTGCCCGGCTATCGCACCCCCGCGCTCACCGGCACGGGCCTTGCGTTTGCCGAATGGACAGAGTGAAGGATATCAGGCGATCAAGCGCTCATAACGCCCTCTATACTGCTCAATCACGCTCAACAGCAGGCTCTTGTCGCCCATGGCATTGGCAATGGTCATGGCGCCTTCCAGACTTGTGAGAATTTCAATGGGCTTGGGGGCTTTGCTTTCAACATGAAATTGCTGGTTCAGAGCCTCTAACCAGTCCAGATTCAGTTTGAAAAACTCACGGACCTTTTCTGTTAAGTGGCTAGGAAGACTCCCTGTCTCGGCAGCCAGAACGGCACACAGGCACACCTGTTCACCGACAATCAACGCATCCGCATAGAGCTTAAAAAAATGTTCGAGCCCGGTCATCAGATCGGTGCGGTCGATCTGTGTCAGTTGTCCCTGAAAGCGCTCTGTATAGCGCTGCACCAATTGCACACCCAGATCAGCCTTTTGCGGAAAATGATAATGAATGCTGGCGCTACGAATGCCCACATCATCAGCCAGATCACGAAAGCTGAAGGCATTATAGCCAACCGAGCGGATACGCTTTTCGGCTGCATCAAGAATTGTCTCTCGCATGGGATGAGGATCCGCCACGTTTCAAACTCCATTTCTTTCTATCGATAGATAAAATCTTGACAAGAAGACAGTAAAGCCTTAAATTAACTTAACTACCTATTGATAGATAGATATGACAGGCTCCAATATTTAAAGGATTTCATCATGAATACGGGCAATAAGCAAAAGCGCATTCTCCTTGTTATGTCCTCTGTGGATGAACTAGGCGTGAGCGGCAAACAGACCGGGTCATGGTTTCATGAATTGGCTGCACCTTATTACATTCTCACCAATGCGGGCTATGAAGTTGTGTTTGC
>CAIVAX010000508.1 GCA_903903935.1 uncultured Hyphomicrobiales bacterium
CGCCGGAGGTGAGGCGAATGCGCTCTTGATACACACGCTCGATAATATCCGCCTCAAGCCCTTTGAGCAGAGCGACGCGCTCTCTAAGCGCCGGTTCAAATTCAATCTCGCCGCGCATGGCCCGTTCCGTAATGGCCGCAACATGGCTTTTCATTCCGGCAAAATCGGCGAGCTCATCAATACATTCCTGCCCGATCATGGTTGAATCCATATCAGCCAGAAAGAGCTTCTTGCGCCGTCCCTCAGCGGGCTGCACGATCACATCAAGAGCGGCGCCTTTCAGAGAGGCGCGCAAATGATCGGCCAGCTGCCGCTTGTCGAGTGCAGCATCAAGAGGCACAGATAGATCCGCCGCAATATGGGGTGCTAGCCAATGGACGGATGCGCCTGCTGGCAAATGCGCGGCAAGGGCGTCCATATGCTCCTGCCGCAAAGCAGGATGGGCTGGATGGGAAACTAATGTGACAACATGCAACATGCGCTCTGCCTGTTTGGTCAAGACCCTGTTATGATGCGCTCATGCCCATAACTTCTTGGTCCTCGATTTCAGCTTTCCTCATCGCAGGCCCAACGGCCAGCGGCAAGTCGGCTCTGGCGATTAATCTGGCTGAGCGCTTCAATGGCTGTGTCATAAATGCCGATTCCATGCAGGTCTATCGGGATCTCACAATCATCACCGCCCGCCCCGATCAGAGGGACCTCGCCCGCGCCCCGCATGAACTCTTTGGCCATATCGATGGCCATGTGAATTATTCAGTCGGCCTCTGGCTGAAAGATGTCGCCGCCTGCCTGTCTGAGGTGCGCGCCAGAGGGCAAATGCCCATTCTGATCGGCGGCACCGGCCTTTATTTCAAAGCCCTCACGCAGGGCATATCCAACATCCCCCCCGTGCCGGAGGCTGTCCGCGAGGCCCTGCGGGCCCAATGCGAGGGCCTCAGCGCCCCTGAGCTGCATCAGCGGCTGGCACAGGCTGATCCGGCCATGGCGCAACGCCTGCGCCCCAGCGATAGCCAGCGCCTCATGCGCGCTTTGGAGGTGAAAGCCGCTACAGGCCGCAGCCTGTTAGAGTTTCAGGGCCAGCGCTCAAGCCCCCTCTTGGACATCGACCAATGCTTAGCGGTCTTTCTAGCCCCCGAGCGGGCAGAGCTGAATGCCCGCATCAATGCCCGTTTTGACCAGATGATTGCACAAGGCGCCTTGGCCGAGGTGGAGCAATTGGCTGCCCGCGGGTTGGATCCGGCCCTGCCAGTCATGCGGGCGCATGGCGTGCCCGGACTAATTGCCTATTTGAAAGGGCAGGCCAGCCAAGCGGAGGCCATTGAAAAGGGCAAACGCGATACCCGCCATTATGCCAAGCGGCAATTCACCTTCATCCGCCACCAATTGCCACACTTCCAATGGATGCCGCCGCTGGGCGCCGAGGCCCAGATCAAGCAGCTGTTGCCGCCAGTATAAAGAGCCGCCTGCGGCGAAAGGCTTGACGAGCCTGCGGCGCTTGGCTATCAATAATCTGTGAACAGAGGAATAGCTGTGTTGTTATCACGACTCGTAGTATTTTTGGCGCCGGAGACAGGACGGGATTGACCCCGTAATCCTGCAACCGGCGCATGCCAAGGCCCCCTGAGGGCCTTTTTTATTGCCCGGAATTCCAGCTCGTGATGACCCAGTTCAGGAGGATAAGTACCATGTCGAAGCGACAGATGACCGGTGCGGAAATGGTGGTCGAGGCCCTCAAGGATCAGGGCGTCGATGTCATCTTTGGATATCCAGGCGGGGCCGTCCTGCCTATTTACGATGCCATTTTTCAGCAAAACCATGTTCGCCATGTGCTCGTGCGCCAAGAAGGCGGCGCCGCCCATGCGGCCGAGGGCTATGCCCGCTCCACCGGCAAAGTGGGCGTGCTTTTGGTCACTTCCGGCCCCGGTGCCACCAATGCTGTGACTGGCCTCACCGATGCATTGCTGGATTCCATTCCTTTGGTCTGCTTCACCGGACAAGTGCCCACGCATTTGATTGGCTCAGACGCCTTTCAGGAATGCGATACCGTCGGCATTACCCGCCATTGCACAAAGCATAATTATCTCGTGCGCAGCATTGAGGATCTGCCGCGCATTCTGCATGAGGCCTTTTATGTCGCCTCGCATGGGCGCCCCGGTCCAGTTGTGATCGACCTGCCTAAGGATATTCAATTTGCCACCGGCTGGTATGAAAAGCCTGAGATCACCGCCCATAAAACCTATAAGCCGCGCGTCAAGGCTGAAGCCAAGAGCATTGAACAGGCTGTCGAGATGATGGCCAAGGCCAAGCGTCCGGTGTTTTACACGGGCGGTGGCATTATCAATTCTGGCCCGCTCGCCTCCAAGCTGATCCGTGAATTGGTGGAGATCACCGATTTCCCGATCACTTCCACTTTGATGGGCCTTGGCGCTTATCCCGCCTCGGGTAAGAATTGGCTGGGCATGCTGGGCATGCACGGCACGTATGAAGCCAATCACACTATGCATGATTGCGATGTGATGATCTGTGTGGGCGCGCGCTTTGATGATCGCATCACCGGACGTCTGGATGCCTTCTCACCCGGCTCCAAGAAAATCCACATCGATATTGATCCCTCCTCGATCAATAAAAATGTGCGCGTCGATCTGCCCATCATCGGCGATTGCGCCAATGTCTTGCAGGATATGATTGACGCGTGGAAGCAGCACAATCTCACAACAGACAAAGCTGCTTTGACAAACTGGTGGAAACAGATTGAGATTTGGCGCTCGCGCAAATCACTGGCCTATCGTCCCTCCAAAACCACGATCAAACCGCAATATGCCGTTCAGCGTCTGTATGAACTCACCCGCAACAAGGATTGCTACATCACCACGGAAGTGGGCCAGCATCAAATGTGGGCGGCACAATATTATCATTTTGAAGAACCCAATCGCTGGATGACATCAGGCGGATTGGGCACAATGGGCTATGGCTTGCCAGCAGCGATTGGCACGCAAATGGCGCATCCCGATGCCTTGGTGATCGACATTGCTGGCGATGCGTCAATCCTTATGAACATTCAGGAAATGTCCACCGCCAAGCAATATCGCTCCAATGTGAAGATCTTCATCCTCAACAATCAATATATGGGCATGGTGCGCCAATGGCAGGAATTGCTGCATGGCGGGCGTTATGCTGAGAGTTACACCGAGTCCTTGCCGGATTTCGTCAAGCTCGCTGAGGCCTATGGCGCTAAGGGTATTCGTTGCTCCGATCCCAATGATCTGGATCGCGCCATTCAAGAAATGATCGACACACCCGGCGCAGTTATTTTCGATTGCGTCGTCGTAGGCGAAGAGAATTGCTTCCCCATGATCCCCTCGGGCAAGGCGCATAATGATATGATCCTCGCCGAATTGGGGGATGATGCTGGAGTCGAAATCGGCTCGATCATCGATGAAAAGGGCAAAATGCTGGTCTGAGCGGACAGGACCTCTCAGACATTTTTCTTACAACGGATCTTGATCATGAATGCTCCTGCACCCCTTCCCCCATCGCCATATTCCTCGGCCTTGGGCAAATCGAATATCGAGAGTCACACATTGGCTGTGATCGTTGATAATGAGCCTGGCGTTCTGGCACGTGTCGTCGGTCTCTTCTCGGGCCGTGGCTATAATATTGAAAGCCTCACAGTTGCCGAAGTTGCGCATGGCGAACATCTCTCGCGCATCACCATTGTGACTTCGGGTCCCCCTGAGGCCATTGAGCAAATCGGCCATCAATTGGAGCGCATCGTCCCCATCCACAAAGTGACCGACCTCACCCTCACGGGGCGGGCGATTGAGCGTGAGTTGGCGATGATCAAAGTGCGCGGCAAAGGCGATGAGCGCAGTGAAGCGCTGCGTCTGGCCGAGGCCTTCCATGCCAAGCTGATCGATGCCACCACCGAGAGCTTCATCTTCGAGCTGACCGGCAAGCCCAGCAAGATTGATGATTTTGTCGAGCTGATGCGCCCTCTGGGTCTCGTCGAAATCGCCCGCACCGGGGTCGCCGCCATTACCCGCGGCCCTCTGGCCATGTAAGACCAGCGTCACCAGCCTAACAATCTGACATGCTGAATTTATTCAGCTTTTCAGTACGTCAGGCCTAAAAGTTGGGATAAGCATCAAAATTCGGCCGTTTCAGGCCGAATTTTTTGACATCAAGGGGGCTGCCCCTTTGACGTCAGCCTCACTGGTGCTTAGAAGGCACCTGTCACACATAGCAGCGGTCCCCCGCTGCCCTTATTAGAAAGCTTCAGTCATGCGCGTCTATTATGATCGGGATGCCGACATTAATCTCATCAAGGGCAAGAAAGTTGCCGTTGTCGGCTATGGTTCACAGGGCCATGCCCATGTTCTCAACATGCGCGATTCTGGCGTCAAGGACGTCGTGGTTGCGCTGCGCGCTGGCTCCCCCTCGGCCAAAAAGGCTGAAGGCGAAGGCCTGAAGGTGATGGAAGTCGCCGATGCGGCCAAATGGGCAGATGTGGTGATGATGCTCACTCCCGATGAATTGCAGGCCGACATCTATAAGGAAAGCCTCGCTCCCAATATGAAGAAGGGCGCGGCTCTCCTCTTCGCGCATGGCTTGAATGTGCATTTCAATCTGATCGAACCGCGCGCTGATCTGGATGTGCTGATGGTTGCCCCCAAGGGCCCCGGCCATACAGTGCGCTCGGAATATAAGCGCGGCGGCGGCGTGCCCTGCCTTGTTGCTATTGCGCAGGATGCATCTGGCAATACCCATGATCTGGGCCTGTCCTATGCCTCCGCTATTGGCGGTGGCCGCGCCGGCATTATCGAAACAACCTTCAAGGAAGAATGCGAAACCGATCTCTTCGGCGAGCAGGTCGTGCTCTGCGGCGGTCTGGTCGAACTCATCCGCGCTGGTTTCGAAACGCTGGTGGAAGCTGGCTATGCTCCCGAAATGGCTTATTTCGAATGCTTGCATGAAGTGAAGCTGATCGTTGACCTCATCTATGAGGGCGGCATTGCCAATATGAATTATTCGATCTCCAATACGGCCGAATATGGCGAATATGTCACCGGCCCGCGCATCATCACCCCTGAGACAAAGGCCGAGATGAAGCGCGTGCTTGATGATATTCAGAGCGGCAAATTCACCCGCGACTGGATGCTGGAAAACAAAGTCAGCCAGACCTCGTTCAAGGCCACACGCGCCAGAGCTGCTGCCCATCAAATCGAAGATGTCGGCGGCAAGCTGCGCGCCATGATGCCTTGGATCACCAAGAACAAAATGGTCGACAAGGAACGCAATTAATCGCGACGTATCTTCGTCACGCAGCCAATTGTGAAAGCCGCCTTCGGGCGGCTTTTTCTTTGGTTCTCTATGATGTGATCAGAGCATGGCTGGGATGGGAGTCTCAGTTCTTTTTAACAAAGCTCTCGAGCACCATTTTGCGGCCCGCTTTGTCAAAATCGACACTCAGCTTATTGCCATCGACCAGCACAATCGTGCCATTGCCAAATTTCTGATGAAAGACGCGCTCGCCCTTGGTCAGCCCCGATTGGGTAGAGGATTTGGCAATCACTTCCCCCTCAATCTGCAGATTGGATCGACCCGCCCGCGATTGAGTGTCCCAAGATTGAGTGCCGCGAGCTTTATTGTCCCATGTTTTGTTTTGGGGCGTAGACTGCGATTGCGCCCGCTTCCAGCCCGGCGTCTCATAGTTGGAAGTGAATTGATCCTGATTGGCAAAGCGCGATTGGGCATAACCGCCATATTGCGAGCTATTGGTCGATTCCACGACTTCGACATGATCATTGGGCAATTCATCAAGAAAGCGCGAGGGAATGGTTGTCTGCCAGAGACCATGAATGCGCCGATTGGTAGCAAAATAGATTTTGGCGCGGCGCTTGGCTCGCGTAATACCAACATAGGCCAGCCGCCGCTCTTCCTCCAAACCCGCGCGGCCATTGTCATCCAGCGATCGTTGATGCGGAAACAGGCCCTCTTCCCAGCCCGGCAGAAAGACCGTTTCAAACTCCAGCCCCTTGGCTGCATGCAGCGTCATAATGCTCACACGCTCGCCCGCATCCTTGCTCTCGGCATCCATCACCAGTGAGATATGTTCAAGGAAAGCGGCAAGATCAGGAAATTCCTCCATCGAGCGGATGAGTTCTTTCAGATTTTCCAGACGGCCCGCCGCTTCCGCCGTGCGATCCTTCTGCCACATATCTGTATAGCCAGATTCCTCTAAAATGGTTTGCGCCAATTCATGATGCGGCACATTGGGAATAAGCGCAGCCCAGCGCGAGAAATCTTGCAATAAGGCCCGCAAAGTCTGGCGCGGCTTGGGCTTGAGCTCTTCTGTCTCAATCATCATGCGCGCCGCTTGCATCATCGGAATAGACGCACTGCGCGCATGATCATGCAAGAGTTGCAAAGTAGCATCGCCCAAGCCACGCTTGGGCACATTGACAATGCGCTCAAAGGCCAGATCATCCGAGGGCTGCGCCACACAG
>CAIVAX010000509.1 GCA_903903935.1 uncultured Hyphomicrobiales bacterium
CTCGTCTTGGCGGCGATGAATTTGCAGTGCTGATCGATAATTTTACTGATCAGCAGGCGGTGGATGATGTGATCACCCGCCTGCATGCCACCATTCGCAACCCCATCGAGATTGACGGGCGGTTTTTCTCAGTGACGGCCAGCATTGGCAGCGTCGCCTATCCTCGTGATGTCACGCAAAAGCATATGATCATCGAATTGGCCGATCGGGCCATGTATCGCGCCAAACGCCTGCAGCATGATCCTCAGGCGATTCTGCATCCCAGCCTGCCAGCTGATCCGCCAGCCGCATTGATGGCATGAGCACACAGCACGGAGCCTTCGGGCAAGAGTGACGTCCAAGAGTAACATCAAAGAGTAACGTCCAAGAGTAAAATCAAAGACGAAATTCAAACCTGATCGGCAAGAGCATCGGCAAGCTGTTGCAGATCGGCGGGCAATGCGCTTTCAAACATCAGCTCTTCGCCAGTGATGGGATGTTCAAAGCCCAGAACGGCCGCATGCAACGCCTGACGATGCAGGCCATCGACAAGGGCTGCAATTTTGGGCGGCAAATGCGCAACCTTGGTTTTGAAACCAGCCCCATAAGTGGCATCCCCCACGAGCGGATGACCAATATGGGTCATATGCACACGGATTTGATGTGTGCGGCCCGTCTCCAAATGACAACGAACCAAGGAGATGACGGATTTGGCGCCTGCCGCATGGGGATAAATGGTCTCTTGCTCATAATGCGTAATAGCCAAGCGCCCGCGGCTTTCATTGGCCACAATCGCTTGTTTCTCGCGCTGATAGGGATGGCGGCCAATATAGGTTTCAATCGTGCCATGGTTGCGCTCGGGAACACCCCAGACGAAGGCCAGATATTCGCGCGTCAAAGAGAGCGTGCGGCCATGATCAGCAAACAATGCCGAGAGTCCCTGATGCGCCGCATCTGTTTTGGCCACAACCAGCAAGCCCGATGTGTCTTTATCAATGCGATGGACAATCCCCGGTCGCATCACCCCGCCAATGCCCGATAAGGACGCGCCGCAATGGGCGATCAATCCATTCACCAAAGTGCCTGTCTCATGCCCATTGGAGGGATGCACCACCAGACCCACAGGCTTATCAACGATGATGAGATGCTCATCTTCAAAGACAATGGTGAGGGACATGGCCTCGCCCTTGGGTTGGGCGGGCGCGGCGGCAGGCACGTGAATCTCGACCATCTGCCCCAAACGCAGTTTCTGATTGGAATCGGGGGCGGGGGCCTGATCAATCGAAACCTGAGCACTTTCGATCAAAGCCTTGATGCGGGAGCGCGACAGGCCAGCGGCATGCGCCAGAAACTTATCAAGCCGCCAGCCGGCCTGTTCTTCGCTCACCCCAAAGCTATGCTGACCTTCCCCCACAGGCTCAACGCTGGGTTTGGCAATTTCAGCTTTGACGGGTTCGGGTTCGTCCCATCCAGGTCCGAATTGTCCCAATTGATGTCGGCGTTTGGCTTTCTGGTTCATGTCTGCAATCTATCAGCTCAAGCGCCAAGATCATAGGGAGTTGGCTTGCCGTGCAAATTCCTCTTTGACCGCAGCTTCATAGGCCAGCGCTTTTTGCACACTGATGCGGCCCAAGACTCTGTCAAAATGGGCCTGACAGGCGGCAAACGGCGTGAGATCGAGCTCCAGCTGATGACCGCGGCGAAAACACCAGAAGAAATGCGCATCCACAGCCGTGAAATGATCAAAGAAAAACTCACGCCCACGCAGCAGGCTGTCGGCTCGGTGATAATTTTCAAAGATCATCGCTTGCGCAATGGTGCGCATGGCAGCGGCACTGTCAGGGGCATCACAATATTTGGCGGGCGAGTTATAGCGCGAAATATGGGGATGAATCCCGGCGGCAAACCACGACATCAGAGAAATGGCCCGGATCAGCTGTTCCCCATCTTTGGGCAGTAAATCGGCGCTTGGATAATGCTGCGCAATCCACAGGGCGATGGCGACATTCTCGGCCAAAACCTCATCTTCCAATACCTCATCCTGGATCAGCAGAACGGGGACTTTGTGCAAAGGATTGATCTCCAGATAATCGGGGCTTTTGTTTTGACGGCGGCGAAAGTCGATGGGCTTGGGCGTGAACACTGCGCCCGCCTCATAAAGCGAGATCAGCGGCACAAGGGCGCATGTATTGGGGGCAAAATAAAGCGAGAGTGTCATCAAATCTGCCTTTCACCCGAGTCTTGTCACCAGAGCCTTCACACCCGGGCCTTGGTGATGAGACTCTAAAACCTATATCTTGCTTCGCATAGGCGGGTTGTCTTAGGCCTGCTGGGCACAAATGGACTGGCGGCAGGAGCAGCTACTATGGATGATGAAAATAATCCTATAACTGAGGTGGAGCAAAGCCAGCCTGCCCCCCGCATTCTCTCGCCCGAAGCCCAGAGAGCTTTGGCCGAGGCGGCGCAAAGGCGCGCGCTTGCCGACCAGCAAAGGGCGAATATGCCCAAAGAAGTCAATGGAAGTGGCGGTTTGGAGCCCGTGCGCTATGGCGATTGGGAGATTAACGGTCTGATCAGCGATTTTTGAGGGCAAAGGTAAATTTTTAGTTTCAACTTAGAGTTGTAGGATTATATTGATATTTTTGCCCATCTAGTCTATAAGATAACGATGCGGCGATTCTCCCGATTCTCTCAACGGCGCGCTTGGCGCGGGCGGCTCTGGCTCCTTCTGCCAGCGCTTTGCCTTGCGGCTGTGGCGCTGATCATAGCGCCCAATTCGTTACAATCTGATCAATCCGGGCCAGCCCAATCTCAGCAAGCTCACTCTCAACAGATCCAGTCACAAAAATCTCAAGCGCAGCCCATAGGTTTTCCTCAAGATCAGCCCGATGCCAAGCTGCGGCGCGGCGAATTTGCCGGGCCCTTTCAGGCTGAGCTTGTGCGGGTGATTGATGGCGATACGTTTGAGGCCCGCGTGCGCATTTGGTTTGGTCAGGAGATCACCACACTCGTGCGTATCCGCGGCATTGATGCGCCTGAACTCAAGGCTAAATGCGGCAGTGAGGCCAGCAAGGCGCAAGCGGCCCGCAGCCTATTGCAGGAGTTGCTCTCTGGGGGGAGACTTCGCCTCTGGCAGATCGGGCTTGATAAATATGCCGGACGCGTGTTGGCACGTGTTGAGGTGGTCAAAGACCCCTCGCTTGCCGATGATGTGGCCGAACTCATGCTCGCCTCGGCAGCCGCCCGCCCCTATGCCGGGGGCCATCGCCAAAGCTGGTGCTGAGAGCCCAATCTGATTCTCACAACCAAAGCGCATCTGGCGCGATTGACGCAGCTTGCACCCTTAGTGCAAGAAGAGCCGTTCGCGTCAAATGAAGAGGAAAATCCATGGCCAATGGCGAGACTGTGACCATCCAAACGCTGCAGCAAATGAAGCGCGAGGGCAAAAAAAGTGCCGGTGTTGTCGCCTGGGATTATCCCACAACGCGCTTTGCCGAAATGGCAGGGGTTGATTTTGTGTCGATCGGTGATTCGGTGGGCGCCAATCTCTGGGGCCATGCCAATCCCCTGCAGGTGACATTGGAAGAAATTCTGATCTGCTGCAAAGCCGTGCGCCGCGGTGCTGAGCGTATTCTTGTGTCTTGCGATATGCCCTATGGTCCTTTGCAAGAGGGCATTGATAGTGCCTTGAAGGCCGCTGTGCGCATCATCAAGGAAGGTGGCGCGGATATGATCAAGCTCGATGCGGCCGCTGACTTTCCAGACGCCGTGCGCGCGCTCACCAGAGCGGGCATTCCTATCTTCGCGCAATTTGGTTTAACGCCGCAAACCGCTATGCGCTTTGGCATTCCCTATAGCTCGCAAAATTCTGCTGGCGCGCAAGCCAGTGCAGAAGCAGCCGCGCGCCTTGTCGAAGAAGCGTTGATGTTAGAGGAAGCTGGCGCTGTTGCGTTGGATTTCACCAATTCTGGCCCCATTGCTGGCAAAGCGGTGACAGAAGCGGTGAAGATTCCCGTCATTGGCGGATTTGGTGGCGGGCCTTGGCTCGATGGACGCGTGCGTCTGGCGCAAACTGTGCTGGGCTATGGCGAGAAATGGATCGATAGCAAGACCGATACCTATTTCAACACAGCCAAGGGCACGGTCGATGCCTTCTCAGCTTTGGTTGCTGATATTCGCGCCGGCCGCCAGATCAAGGGCTAGGAGACCATCATGCCTTTTGTCACGCTCGATGGATTGCAAACGCGCTATGAAGTGATCGGCCAAGGCCCGCCGATCCTTATGTATGCGCCCGGTGGCTTTGATGCGACGATGGATAAATGGTCCACACAGGGCATTTACGCCAAGATC
>CAIVAX010000510.1 GCA_903903935.1 uncultured Hyphomicrobiales bacterium
ACCCTCGCTGCCCCCTGCTTTGCCCAGACCTAGATCCTGCGCCCTTGACCAAAGCCGACAAAGGTCGCAAAACACGCTCCTGGTAAGACAGGCGCCTAGCAAGATAGGCTCAGAGCCAGAGTGCCCCCAAGGGACTTGGGTTGGCTGGGCTCCTTTCGTTCGGGATAGATGCGGGATAAACGATGGACAAGTTCGAGACATTCACCGGTATTGCTGCACCCCTCGTGATCACCAATATCGACACCGATATGATCATCCCCAAGCAATATCTGAAGACCATCAAGCGCACGGGCTTGGGCAAGGGCCTGTTTTCCGAATTGCGCTTTCGTGAAGATGGCACGGAAAATCCTGATTTCGTGCTCAATAAGGCTGCTTGGCGCAAGGCCAGCATTCTGGTGGCGGGCGATAATTTTGGCTGCGGCTCGTCGCGCGAACATGCCCCCTGGGCGCTGAAGGATTTCGGCTTCAAAGTGATCGTCTCGACCAGCTTTGCCGATATTTTCTACAATAATTGCTTCCAGAATGGCCTTTTGCCGGCCAAGGTCTCGGCCGAGGATCTTGCCAAGCTGCAGGAAGATGCCGAGCGCGGCGCCAATGCCACTTTGACCGTCGATCTCGTCAAACAAGAAATTCTCGGCCCCGATGGCGGCGTGGTGAAGTTTGAAATCGATCCCTATCGCAAGCAATGCCTGCTCGAAGGGCTCGATGACATTGGCATTACTCTGGTCAAAGCGCCCAAAATCGATCAATTCGAGGCCAGCAATAAAACCAGCCATCCTTGGGTCTAACTGACCTTGGGTCTAAACATCCTTGGGGTCTAAAAGACCGGGCTCATGATGATGGGCCCGGCAGAATGAGCTTGCCGCGAAAATTTGCCGCTTTTTAACCGCAGATTTACCTCCTCCAGCAGTTATGGCTGAGAGGTGAGACATGACTATGCGGACCCCTTTGCTTTCTAGCCTTTTGGCCTTTGGCCTACTGCTGCCCCCAGCAGGCGCGCAGGCGCAGTTCTCAGCTTGCCTCGCTGAGCTCAAAGCCAGTGCTGTTGCGCAAGGCATTCGTGCGCAAACCTTTGAGCGCACCATGGCGGGCGTTGAGGCTGATCCCAAAGTGCTCGAAGCCATGGACATTCAGCCCGAATTCAAAACCCCCATCTGGGATTATCTGGCTGGCCTCGTCGATCAGGATAAGATCAAAGATGGCCTTGCGCGGTTGAAAACCTATGCTGCGCCTCTTGCTGCAGCAGAAAGCAAATATGGCGTGGATCGCCATGCCATTCTGGCGGTCTGGGGTGTCGAGACAGATTATGGCAATAATTTTGGCAAATGGCCGCTGCCGCAATCCCTCTCGACCATTTCTTGCAGCCAATCGAAACGGCGCGATTATTTTCGTGGCGAGCTGATGTCTCTGCTCAAAATTGTCGATCGCGGTGATTTGGATCCGCAAGTGCTCAAAGGCTCTTGGGCAGGCGCTTTTGGTCATACGCAATTCATGCCCACCACTTATCTTAAATTGGCCGTGGATGGGGATGGCGATGGGCGGCGTGATCTCGTTGGCTCTATTCCCGATGCATTGCATTCCACCGCCAATTATCTGGCCAAAGGGGGCTGGGTGACGGGCGATGTCTGGGGCTATGAGGTCAAACTTCCCAATTCCAATGCTGGCCCCTCTGGTCGCACAGATCGCCGCGCCGTTTCGTTCTGGTCAGAGCGCGGGATCAAGAAAATCGATGGCACTGCTTTGACGGGCACTAAGCCGGCTGGTCTTTTGCTGCCGGCGGGCGCGCAGGGTCCAGCATTCCTCGTGTTCAAAAATTACGATGCCATTTTCTCCTATAATGGCGCGGATTCCTATGCTTTGGCGATTTCGATTTTGTCGGATCATTTGCGCGGCAAGTCGGGCATTCAAACACCTTGGCCCACCGATGATCTTGGCCTCTCGCGCGCCGAGCGCAAGGAGCTGCAAAGCCTGTTGATCGCGCGCGGTTTTGAGATTGGCGCTGTCGATGGCGCGATTGGCAATCGCACGCGTGAGGCTATTGCCCTTGTGCAAGGCCAAGCCGGACTCGAGCCCGATGGTCATGCGGGGCAGAAAATTTTGCGTGTGCTGCGCCAAGGAAATTGATCTGCACATTGATCAGCAAAGTGAGATGCGCAGATTGCTCGTGCTGCCTCAGAGTTTGAGCAGCACTTTGCCTTGCGCTTTGCGGCTGGCCAGTTCGTTCATCGCTTGGCCAATCTCCGCCAAGGGATAGATTGCATGCACATGGGTAGAGAGCTTGCCCTCTGCCGCCCAGCTCAACAATTGTTGCATATTCTCGCGTTGCACATGGGGCTCGCGCTTGATGAACTCACCCCAGAACACACCCACCAGCGAACAGCCTTTGAGCAGCGCAAGATTGAGCGGTATTTTGGGAATATCGCCCGCGGCAAATCCCACCACCAAGAGACGGCCCTTCCAAGCAATGCTGCGCAAGGCTGGCTCTGTATAGGCCCCGCCCACTGCATCATAAATCACATCGACGCCGCGGCCTTGCGTGGCTGATTTTAACCCCTCGCGCCAATCCTCGCGCGAATAATCAATCAACACATCAGCGCCCGCCTTTTTAGCAAAATCCAGTTTCTCTTGCGACGAGGCGCAGGCGATGATTGTCGCGCCCATCAGGCGGCCCAATTCAATCGCTGCTAGCCCCACGCCGCCAGAGGCGCCAAGGATGGCCAGACTCTCCCCGGGTTGAAGATGGGCGCGTTGCTTGAGCGCATGCAGTGTCGTGCCATAAGTGATCGACAGGCCAGCTGCTGTTTCATCGCTGATCGAGCTAGGCAAATGGGAGAGCATCTCAGCCTTGACGCAAATTTTGTCACGCGCGGCGCCATAGCCCGAATAGCCGCACACACGATCGCCCGGTGCAAAGCCTGTGACATTGGCGCCAATCGCCAGAACACGGCCCGAAAACTCGCCTGCCGGAGAAAAGGGCAATTGCGGTTTGACTTGATATTTGTCGGCAATGATCAAAAGATCAAAAAAGTTCAGCGCAGCATAATGAATGCCCACCAACACTTCGCCAGCTGCTGGAACAGGATCGGGCAGCTCCTCAATGGCAAGATCTTCTATTCCGCCAAAGGCTCTGCACAGAGCTGCGCGCATTCTATCCTCTTTGCTGTTAAGTGGCTTCCACAACGCCGCCCGCCTCAAGGCTGCGCCGCAGTTTTGTGAAAGACAGTCGAATGCGTGATTTCACCGTGCCCAAAGGCAGGCCGGTTTGCTCGGCGATTTCCGAATGCGACAAACCATTGAAAAACGCCAGACGCACCAATTTGAGGTGATCGCTCGGCAAGTCTTTCATCGCCTGATGCAGCACGCCCTCGCGATCTTGCGCATCAATGAGGCCGAGCGCATCTGGCTGGCTCATATCGGCAATGCTCAACAGACTGTCATCATCATCGACCAGATCGAGTCGCTCGCGGCGCAGCAGATCAATGCGTCGATTGCGAGCAATGCGATAGAGCCAAGTGGCGAGTGATGATTTTTCTGGATCAAATAGCTCTGCCTTACGCCAGAGCGTAGTCATCACATCTTGCGTCAATTCCTCGGCTGCTGCCCGATCACTGCCTCGGCGCATCATATAGGCTTGAATGCGGGGGGCGAAATGATCGAACAATTTGCCAAACGCCTCACGGTCGCGCTGGTGCGCGACGAGTGCCACAAGGGCAGCGTGCTGGGAAGCGTTGGACGACATCCGAATAAGGGTCTCTCTTCATTTCGGTCAGCCTCTGGCAGAGGGCAGATCAAGTCTCTACTTTCGCACGAAATGACGATGGGTGGAACCCCGTTCGATCAGCTTTGCTGTGCGACACATGCGGTGAAAATGTGGGCTATAGCTTCATCCCATCGTCATATTTAGTATACCAAGAGCTTGTTTAGTCTACCAAGAGCTTGCCAGATTTGAGCTTGGCAGAGGGGCCTCGCCAAAATGGGCCCCGACAGAGTAATCTGCGGGCATGATTCGCTCTGATCTTCAGCGGGCTCGGTCCCAGTTTCATCTTCCAATCATGGTCCAACGCGGCCTGCTCGTGAGCCTGTTGGTCTGCCTGCCCTTGACCTCGGCTCTTGCCCAAAAGGCCAAGGAAGAGCCTGCCAAACTCGCCGCCACAAAGCCGGCTGCCGCCAAAGCCACGCCAGCCAAAGCCACGCCAGCCAAACCAGCCGCAAGCAAGCCAGCCACAAGCAAACCTACCGCGGCCAAACCTACCGCGGCCAAACCTGCAGCCACCAAACCTGTTCCTGCCAAACCTGAGGCCGTCAAACCGGCTCTTTTGGCTACTTTTGGCGAGTGGGGGGCCTATATGGCCGGTGCGGGTGCCCAAAAGACCTGCTATGTCCTCGCTCAACCCAAAGAGCGCCTGCCTGCAGGCGTCAACCGAGATCCGGCCTTCGCGTTCATTAGCACCCGGCCAGGCCAGGCCGTGCGCAATGAAATTTCAATCACCATGGGATTTGACGTCAAAAAGGGCACCAACCCCAGCATGGACATTGTCGGGGGCAAATCTATTGGCATGACAGCCAAGGGTAGCAATTTATGGATCAAAAACGCTGCCGAAGAGCCCGCCGTCTTGGACAGCCTCAAAAAAGGCACCAAGCTGAATGTCAAAGCCACTTCGTTGCGCAATCGCCAATTGACCGATGCCTATGTGCTCACCGGTCTGGCTCAGGCGCTTGAGCGTCTGGCCAAGGAATGCCCCTGAAGTTTGTCCCTAAAGCCAAGGCTAGGATGGCGAACTGGCATTGAGTGAGATCAGGCCTATCCGTGTGAGCGTCTGACCGTGTGAGCATTAAGCCTTGTTGCCGCCAGATATCTCTGATCGATATCCCTCCGCCGACCCAAGCCCTTTAGTGCAGACCCAAGCCCTTTAGTGCCGACCAAAGTGTGACAAGGGATCGCTTGTCGGACACCGCCTCCTTGTCCTATGAAGACAGATCAGCATGTGAAGGCCGGAGGCGAACAAGTCCTCCGCAGCAAGGGAGGCATAAATGTCCGAGAAGGTTTATCCCGTCAGCGCGCAATGGGCCAGCCGCGCCTTTGTGGATGATGCCAAATATAACGCCATGTATGCCGCCTCGATCAAAGACCCTGATGCTTTTTGGGGCGAGCATGGCAAGCGCATTGATTGGATCAAGCCTTACACCAAGGTGAAGAACACCAATTTCAACCAGCCCCATTTGTCGATCAAATGGTTTGAGGATGGCGTCACCAATGTGGCGATGAATTGTGTTGATCGCCATTTGCCCCAGCGTGCCGATCAGACTGCCATTATCTGGGAAGGCGACAATCCTGCCGAGTCCCAGCACATCTCCTATCGTCAATTGCATGAGCATGTCTGCCGCTTTGCCAATGTGCTTAAGGCCAATGGCGTCAAGAAGGGCGATTGTGTCACCATTTATCTGCCCATGATCCCAGAAGCCGCCTATGCCATGCTGGCCTGTGCGCGCATTGGTGCTGTTCATTCCATCGTCTTTGGCGGCTTTTCACCCGATTCCTTGGCTGGCCGCATTGAAGATGCGAGCAGTACGATTGTGATCACTGCTGATGAAGGTCTGCGCGGCGGCAAGCCTGTGCCGCTCAAGGCCAATGCTGATGCGGCGGCGCAAAAGGCTCCCGTCAAGACGATGATTGTCGTGCGCCGCACCGGCGGCAAAGTAGCCATGCAGGCGGGCCGCGATGTCTGGTATCATGAGGAAATGGCCAAGGTCTCTGCCGATAATCAGCCTGAGCCGATGAATGCGGAAGATCCATTGTTCATCCTCTATACCTCGGGCTCGACTGGCAAGCCCAAGGGCGTGCTACACACCACTGGCGGCTATCTCGTCTATGTCTCAATGACGCATCAATATGTCTTCGATTATCATGAGGGCGATATTTATTGGTGCACGGCAGATGTGGGCTGGGTCACTGGTCACAGCTATATCGTCTATGGCCCGCTCGCCAATGGCGCGACGACGCTGATGTTCGAAGGCGTGCCCAATTATCCGACCATGTCGCGCTTCTGGGAAGTGATCGACAAGCACAAGGTCAATATTTTCTACACAGCCCCGACTGCTATTCGCTCTTTGATGGGGGCGGGCGAAGAGATGGTGAAGAAAACCAGCCGCGCATCTTTGCGCTTGTTGGGCTCGGTGGGTGAGCCGATCAATCCTGAGGCTTGGGAATGGTATTATCGCGTTGTTGGCGATAATCGGTGTCCGATTGTTGATACATGGTGGCAGACCGAAACAGGCGGCATTCTCATCACGCCGCTGCCCGGCGCAACTGCGCTCAAGCCCGGCTCAGCGACGCGTCCCTTCTTTGGTGTTCAGCCGCGTATTGTCGATGCCGATGGCAAGACAATGGAAGGGGCTTGCGAAGGCAATCTCGTGCTCACCGATTCCTGGCCCGGCCAAATGCGCACGGTCTTTGGTGATCACGAGCGCTTTGTGCAGACCTATTTCTCGACCTATCCCGGCACTTATTTCACCGGCGATGGCTGCCGCAGGGATGCTGATGGCTATTATTGGATTACCGGCCGCGTCGATGATGTGATCAATGTCTCAGGCCATCGCATGGGAACAGCTGAAGTGGAGAGTGCTCTTGTTGCTCACGCAAAGGTTTCAGAGGCCGCCGTGGTTGGCTATCCGCACGACATTAAGGGGCAGGGCATCTATGCCTATGTGACTTTGATGATCGGTGAGCAATCGACGGAAGATTTGCGCAAGGAATTGGTCAATTGGGTGCGTCGTGAAATTGGCCCCATTGCATCACCCGATGTGATTCAATTTGCACCGGGCCTGCCCAAGACACGCTCAGGTAAAATCATGCGTCGTATTCTACGCAAGATTGCAGAAAACGATGTCGGCGCTTTGGGGGATACATCCACTCTGGCTGATCCCAGCGTGGTCGATGATTTGATTGCCAATCGCGCCGTCAAATAATATCGAGCAAATCAAAGCATATCCTTGAAATGCCCGGCTTTGCCGGGCATTTTTGTTGGGATGAAACATCCTTTGACACCGCAAGAGGGCTTACTAAAATCATGGCATTCAACGTCTGCCAATGCTAATTAAGGAGAGTTCGACGTCTGGCGACAGTGAGGACTTACAAAACGTGCAAATTTTCATTGTGAATCAATTTCAAATGCACAGTCATATTTTATTTGGGGAGTTGAGCATTTGACCCCGCGCAAGCCTCCTCGGCGATTTGGTGCAAAAGAACAGCGGCCCGAAGAAACGGCACTTGTGCCAGGCTTGGCCGCCCGGCTTTTGGCAGCGCTCGCCGTTGCCGATGTGATGACCGGCGCTCATCAGCTTGATGAGCGCTTTGCCCCCGATGGGGCGCTCTTTAAAGCGCAGGATATGGAGCCGCGTGACCGTGCCTTGGCGCGCTCGATTGCCACGGTTGCTTTGCGCCGCATGGGGTCGATTAGATCCACGCTGAGCCGCTTTCTCAAAGATGGCTATCCCAAAAAGGTTCCCAATCTGGAATGGATTCTGGTCATTGGCGCTGCGCAAATTCTCTATCTGGATGTGCCCGATCATGCCGTGGTTGATCTGGCCGTGCGGGCGGTGCGGCGTGACCCTAAAATGGCGGCTTTTGCCGGCCTCACCAATGCCGTTTTGCGCAATCTCATTCGTCAGCGCGATCAGGGCATGCCAGAGGAAGAGCCCTTTGTCGATTTGCCCAGCTGGCTTTCGGCGCGCTGGCGCAAAACCTATGGCGAGGAGGGTGCCAAACTCATGAGCGCGGCGCAGATCCGCGAACCGACTTTGGATCTCACCTTGCGCGATCCCTCTGAGGATTGGCTGGTGAAATTAGGCGGCCGGCGTCTGTCCACCGGTTCTTTGCGGCTTGAGACGCATACGCCCATACAGGATTTGCCCGGCTATCAAGAGGGGCAATGGTGGGTGCAGGATGCAGCCGCCGCTTTGCCCGCGCAATTATTGCACGTGGAGCCAGGTCAGCGTGTCCTTGATCTGTGCGCCGCCCCCGGCGGCAAGACGGCACAATTGGCCGCCAAAGGGGCGCAAGTTGTCGCCGTTGATCGCTCCGCCGAGCGGCTCAAGCGCGTGGCCGCCAATCTGGAGCGGCTTGGCCTGCAAGCCGAAATGCGTGTGGGCGATGCTTTGAGTTTCTCCACCGCGCCCTTTGATGCTGTGCTGTTGGATGCGCCCTGTTCCTCGACCGGTACAATCCGTCGGCATCCAGATGTGGCCTGGACGAAAAAAGCCAGCGATATCGTCTCTCTTGCTGCCATCCAGACCAAAATGCTGGATCGCGCCGTGCAATTGCTCAAGCCCGGCGGTCTGCTGGTCTATAGTGTCTGCTCTCTCGAGGCAGAGGAGGGCGAGACGCAAATTGCCGCCCTTTTGCGGCGCAATCAGGACTTGCGGCGTGAGCCCATTTTGCCCGGTGAGAGTGGTATTGATGCGTCCTGGATCAATGATCAGGGTGAATTGCGCACCCTGCCGCATTTTCTCCCCGATCCTGACCCACGCTTGGCCGGGATTGACGGGTTTTTTGCGGCCCGCCTCAGAAGAGTCTGAGAATTTTAAAGAAACAGCCCTCCATTCATGCTATAGGGGCGTCCGTTTCGTCAGTGAGGAGTGAATATTTGGCTTGGGTCAGTCTTGCAGAGCGAATGCGGGCCACGCGCTTTGTGACCGGTCAGGCATCACGTCGGCTGACAGCGGGCGTGCAATCTCCACTCTCTCTGGTCTCGCGCTGGGGCTTTGCTATTCCCGATCGGCTGCTGATCGCCCCGCAAGACATCAGAACCAGCGATCCGACCATTGCTGATGATATTTATGCCGGCCATTTCAGCCTTGGGGCCCGTGTCATCAATACGCATGGTCAATCGCCCTTTCTCATTCCTCCGCCCTCTCAGGAATGGTCGGATGGCTTGCATGGCTTTGGCTGGCTGCGTCATTTGCGTGCAGCCGATACGCCCTTGTCGCGCGCCAATGGCCGCGCCTTGGTCGAAGAATGGATCGATCTGTTTGGCACTCTGGAAGCGGGGCCGGGATGGACCATTCCTCTGGCAAGCCGCCGTCTGATGGCTTGGCTGAGCCAATCGCCGCTCATTCTAGAAAATGCCGATCGCGACTTTTATCGCAAACTGATGAAATGCTTGGGCTGGCATGCGCGATATTTGCAAAAAGCCATGACAAGCGCTGCTCTGGGCACGGATCGCTTGCTGGTGGCAATGGCGCTGTGCGATTTGTCTTTATGTGCGCAGGGCCTCGATCGCATGCAAAAGCGATCACTCAAATGGCTCACTGAGGAATTGCGGCGCCAGATTCTGCCCGATGGCGGTCATATCAGCCGCAATCCACAAATTCTCGTTGATCTGCTGGTCGATCTTTTGCCGCTGCGTCAGGCCTTTGTGGCGCGTGGCATTGCTGTACCGCCCCAGCTCATTCAATCCATTGATCGCATGATGCCCATGCTGCGCTTGTTTCGTCATGCCGATGGCACGCTGGCTTTGTTCAATGGCATGGGCACAACGCCGCCTGATCTGGTTGCAACTGTGCTCGCTTATGATGATGCGCGCACCCAGCCAATCGTCAATGCGCCCCATTCTGGCTATCAAAGAGTGGAGGCCAATGGCTCCATTCTGATCATGGAGACAGGATCACCGCCACCTTTGGCCTTTTCGCATCAGGCTCATGCGGGATGTCTGTCGTTTGAGTTTTCTGCTGATCAGACAAGATTGCTGGTCAATTGCGGTGCCCCGCGCCCCGGTCGGCCCGCCTTTACTATGGCTGCGCGCAGCACGCCCGCACATTCAACGTTGATTCTGTCGGAGAGCGATTCCGCGCGGATCCTATCAGGGTCGCAAATGTCCCGGTCTCTGGAGGGATTGATTGTCTCTGGCCCCTCGTCTGTTCAAGTCATTCGCCAGACCACTGAAGAGGGCTATAGTCTTGAAGCCGCGCATGATGGCTATGTCGCCAAATATGGCCTTTTGCATCGCCGTGTGCTGACTTTGGCGCCCGATGGCTCTTATCTCTTGGGGCAGGACAGTCTGTCTTCAGCTGCGCGCAGCAAAACTGCATCTGGCGATTATGTTCTGCGCTTTCATTTGCACCCCTCTGTGCGGGTGCAGGCCTATGAGGATCAGCGCGCCGCGCAATTGGTCGCTGCCAATGGCGAGGCCTGGTTGTTCCACGCCCATGGCCTGCCGGTCACCCTTGAGCAAAGCATTTTCTTTGCTGCGCCTGATGGCACACGTCCGACCTTGCAATTGGTGCTCACCGGTAGCCTCAAAGATCAACCCGAGATCAAATGGGCTTTGCTCCGCCAGTCGCAATTTGCGCCCGTCTAAACTGCGATCAGAGCTTGCTCTTCACGCGCTTCAGGTCCAAGATAATAAACAAAGATATGTATAAAAGATCTGCGTAGGAAATGCTCATGTCTGACATTCAGCCCATGGTCCATCGGCGTCAACTACTCGCCCTTGCCCTTGCTGTTCCTTTCAGCGCCATCACTCAATCTCAGGCACAAGTGAAATATCCCAATGGTCCCGTGCGGATCATTCTGCCTTTTGCACCAGGAGGCGTCGCCGATATTACCGCGCGTCTGGTCGCCGAGCGCTTGGGGGAGAAGCTTGGTCAGAGATGTCTGATCGAAAACATGCCCGGTGCCGGCGGTGTTGCAGCGGCTCGCGCTGTTGTACAAGCCCCTGCCGATGGTCAGACTCTTGCTTTATTCTCCAATGGCACGGCCATTAGCGTGCCCTTTTTCAAGCAATTGCGCTTTGATCCGGTCAATGAGTTTGTTCCCGTATCGACTTTGGGCACCTTTGATTTTCTCTTTGTGACCGCTGCCGATGCACCTTACAAAACTCTTGGTGATCTGTTGAAATTTGCCCGTGCCAATTCAGGCCTAGCCAATATTGGCACTGTAACGGCGGGCAGTACGCAAAATCTGAGTGCGGAATTGTTCAAGGCCTCTGCCAAAGTGGATATGAGCATTGTGCCCTTTAAGGCGACGCCGGAGATTCTGCAGGCCGTGGCCAAACATGATATTTACATCGCCATTGACTCCTATGCCTCCATGCAAGGCTTGATTGAAGCGGGCAAAATTCGCCCCCTCGCCAGTTCAGGTCCAGTGCGGGGAGAAACCACGCCTGATTTGCCCACTGTCGCGGAAGCTGGCGTGCCAGGCTTTGATGTCACTTCGTGGAATGCGATCTTTGCCCCCAAGGGCACGCCGCAGCCGATCATTGATCAACTCAATTCTGCGATCAAAGATGTCTTGCGTGAGGCTGAGTTGCGGGCTGCTTTTCTCAAACTGGGCATCACGCCTGCTGCCTCATCGCCGCAAGATCTCGCGGCGCGATTGAAGTCTGACATCGATAAATGGGGCTCTGTGATCAAAGCCGCAGGAATTGAACAGAAATAGTCTAACTAGATGTTTCATACGCGCGCGAGAGTTTTATATTCGGGCACAATCTTGGGCCTCATCAGCAAGAGGATTGCGCCATGCATGTCTTAATGCCCGTGCCGCTTCCAGCTTTGATCCGTCAGACATTGTCTCAGCATTTCACGCTGCATACTTTGTGGGATAGCGCTGATCCAGAGGCCTTGATCGCACGGATCGTGCCGCAGATTGAAGCCATTGCCACGGGCGTTGCCATTCTGGCGGAAGACCATCATTTCCCCATCACACCCGCTTTCATGCAGCACTTTGCTCATCTGCGCCTTATCGCCAATCTGGGTGTTGGCTATGACAATATTGATGTGGCATGGGCGCGCCAAAACGGCATTGAAGTGACCAATACGCCTGATGTCTTGACCGATGAAACGGCTGATACAGCCATTGGCCTGATGCTCAATACCATTCGCGAATTCTCCGCCGCCGAAGCCTATTTGCGTGCGGGGCATTGGCAGCATAAAGCCTATCGCCTGAGCGCCTCTTTGCGGGGCCGCACTTTGGGCATTATTGGTTTGGGGCGCATTGGCAAAGCCATTGCCAAACGCGCTGAAGCCTTTGGGCTGCGCATTGTCTATCATGGCCGTCACCCTCAGCCCGCTGTGCCCTATGCTTATTATCCTTCGCTCATCGATATGGCGCGGGCCGCTGATATTTTGACGGTAGTAGCCCCCGGCGGGCCGCAGACGCGGCACATGGTCAATCGCGATATTTTACAGGCCTTGGGGCCCAATGGCGTGGTGATCAATATTGCGCGCGGCTCTCTGGTCGATGAAGCGGCCTTGATTGAGGCGCTCACCACCCGCACAATTCTGGCTGCGGGTCTTGATGTCTATGCCAATGAACCGCATGTGCCCGAGCCCTTATTGCAGCTCGATCATGTCGTTTTGCTGCCCCATGTGGGCTCGGGGTCGCAGGCCACACGGGATCTGATGAGTCAGCTTGTCATTGATAATCTGCTGGCTTTTGAAAAAGGAGAGCCCTTATTGACCCCGATCAGAGACGATCTTTAGAAGATGCGATGAAAAGAGCATTTATAATTTAGAGAGTGATCTATATTAAACTGTCACTATGGGTCCGATTTTCCCATGAGGGTTATCATGTCTTCCTTGTCTCAGCACCCAAAGCTTGTGATCGCATCCGGCTCATCTTGGCGCCTTTCTGTGGCGCTGCTTGGTGTTTTATATCTGTCGCCAGCACTCGCTCAGCAGGGCAATAATGCTGCGGGGGGCTTTCGTCCCGTGCCTGAGGCCAATAGTCCGGCCGCTAATCCTGTCAGTCCGGCGGGTACTCCGCGCGCGCAAACAACAGCCAAGCCGGCTGCCAATGCTGTGCCCTTGCGCGGCTCAGAACAGGCCGGCCGCTATAATCTTTTTCGCGAGGATCATAAGGACACCGGCTGTCTGGTGACTTTGGATGATAGGACGCGCGGCCCCTCCGGCACCTTCAAGGCTGTTTTGGCGCCCGCCTGCCGCGATCAGGGCTTGGTGATCTTTGATCCGGTAGGCTGGAATATGGAACGCAATCGCATCGGCCTTTTGGCGCGCAAAGGCCATTTTGCCTATTTTGAGCTCCAGTCCGATGGTTATTGGCGCCGCGATCCCAAAGAAGGCGGCAAGCCGCTCTTTTTGCGCAAATTGTAACGGCGTCTGACGCAAAGGCCTCAGGCGTTCAGCCCATCCTTCTTGGCCAGCATCATATAATTGACATCGCAATCCGCGCTGGTGCTCCATTGGCGCCGCAGCGGATGATAGACCACACCTATGGGCCTATGCGTGCGCAAGCCCTGGGCCTCAATGGCATCGGCCAATTCATCGGGTGTGACAAATTGCTCCCAATGATGCGTCCCTCTAGGCACCCATTGCAGCACATATTCCGCCCCGACAATGGCAAGGGCGAAACTTTTCAACGTGCGGTTCAAAGTTGCGGCAAACAACAGGCCGCCCGGGCGTACCAAGCTGCAGCAGGTGCCAATAAAGGCCTCAACATCGGTGACATGTTCAACAACTTCCATCGCTGTGACGACATCATAGCGCTCACCTGTGGCGGCGAGCTCTTCAGCAAGCGTCTGGCGATAATCTATGGTCAGATCCTGCTCCTCGGCATGCCGTCTGGCGATGGCAATATTGTCAGCACCCGGATCAATCCCTGTGACCTGTGCGCCCAACCGCGCCAAAGGCTCGCTCAATAATCCCCCGCCACAGCCAATATCGAGCAGGCTCAGGCCTCCCAGAGGTCTGGCTTTGCGCACATCACGCGTAGAGCTTTGCGTTTGGAAATGCCGCACTATTTCATCTCTGATGAAGGCAATCCGCAGCGGGTTGAGTTGATGCAGGGGTTTCATGGAGCCGGACAGATTCCACCATTCATCCCCAAGACGGTTGAATTTCTCCAGATCTGCGGGATCGACTGTTGAGCCGGATTTGGGCATCATGGGCGCGACTCCTAAGCGCATGGGAAACCGGGGGCGCGAATGAAGCGCATGACTATGGGTTCTGCCCTGATCTTATGGCTGATGGCAACAGGCTTGTGCTTGGCCCAGCAAATGCCCTCTGCGCGCCCAAAACCCTGGACGGGCATTATCGGCACGGAAAAGCGGCTCACTTTTTCTGATTATGCCAAAACGCAAGGCCTGCCTTTGGAGCGTTTGAACTCGCATCTCTCTGCAGTTCAGGTGCTCGAATGCCGTGCCATTCAATTCACAGCTTTGGTGGTCGGGGCCCCCGATATTGTGGTGACGGTGGCCCATGCCTTTCAGGAGCGCACGGGGGGCATGCGTCACCCCACCACCTGCGGCTTCTTTGTCACTCAGGGCACCAAGACCGATCTTTATATGATCAACGCCTATACCTTGAAGACGGGCAAATTCCGCTATGGCCCGATTGAGGAAAACAGCCCCGTTGATTGGGCAGTGATGCGCTTGCGCCGCCCAGTAGTGTCAGTTCAGCCCTTTGAGCTGCCCGAGGAAAACACACCTATCTGGCATGATGATCAGGCGGTCTTTCTGGCCACTGGCCCGCAGACCAATTTCCCTTTGCGCGATGTCTCCGTGCGCCTGCTCGAAGATTGCCGTCTGCGCCGTGTCGTGGATCGCGGCGAGGGGCCAATATTGCTCAAGACCGATTGTGATACGGGACTGGGCGCCTCGGGGGGTGCCTATATTGCCAGCCTGGCTGGCCAGCGGCCGGTGCTATTGGGGCTACAATCGTCCAATCGAGGTGAGCCCGGCTGCACAGCCTATGATGAAAGCTTATGCTTTGCCTTGGGTCTGCCTGTGGCGGGGGATTTGCGCGCCGCCATTGTGAAAATGATGTCCAGTGACCCCAAAACAGATCTGGAACGCTGATCGGTCACATTGACAGTTGCCAGCGCTGCAGTCATTTAGGGGGCGCTTCCATCCGGGAGCGGCGGCCTGTCCGCGACAGGCCAGTGGCCTATCTGAAGCCAAACCCCTCGAGCCCCATGGCCCGTCTCGTCATGAAATTCGGCGGCACATCTGTCGCCAACTTGGATCGCATTCGCAATGTCGCCGCACATGTGAAGCGCGAGGTTGATGCTGGCCATGAAGTGGCCGTTGTTGTCTCGGCCATGTCAGGCAAGACCAATGAATTGGTCGCTTGGTGCAAAGATTCCGACAGCCTGCATGATATGCGCGAATATGATGCCGTCGTCGCCTCCGGCGAATTGGTCACAGCGGGCCTTCTGGCCATTGCTTTGCAGAACATCAATATTCCCGCCCGCTCTTGGCAGGGCTGGCAGATCCCCATCCTGACCGATGATGCACATGGCTCGGCCCGCATTATGGATATTGATGGCACAGCACTCAGCGAGAGCTTTAGCAAGCATAAGCAAGTGGCGGTGATCGCTGGTTTCCAAGGTATTCACGCTGAAACTGGCCGCGTTACAACATTGGGGCGCGGGGGATCAGATACCAGCGCGGTTGCTATTGCAGCGGCGATCAAGGCGGATCGCTGCGATATTTATACCGATGTCGATGGCGTCTATACAACCGACCCGCGCATTGTTCCCAAAGCCCGCCGGTTGGAGCGCGTTGCTTTCGAAGAAATGTTGGAAATGGCATCTTTGGGCGCCAAAGTCTTGCAAGTGCGCTCGGTCGAACTGGCCATGGTCCATAAGGTCAAGACATTCGTTCGCTCGTCATTC
>CAIVAX010000511.1 GCA_903903935.1 uncultured Hyphomicrobiales bacterium
CCTTGCGATAGAAAAGACCAGAGCTGTTCCTGAAATTGATCATATCCGAAAACAATTGACCGATATGAGCGCGGTCATCGCCAATATGGCGCCGCGCGATCAGATCACCTCATTGGACACAGCGCTGCATGATCTCCCACGGCGCATTGAAGCCTCGCGCTCTCATGCGACTAAAGGGGATTCGCTGCAATCAGTGGATCATCTCTTAACTGAAGTGCGGAGTCTTTTGGCAGATTTTGCCCCTCTTTCAAAAATGGATATGATTCAGAATGAAATCAGTCTGCTGACCAAGCGATTGGAGGAGTTCAGCGGCGCTCAGACTGAGGCTTCTGCGATTGCACCGATGCAAGGCCAGATCGATGATATTCGTCAAATTCTTTTAAAAACTTTGGAACATCGCCTGCCACTTGAGACCATGCAAACGGATCTCAGCCGTTTGACAGGATATCTGGATCAGTTTCTGGTAGAGGGGAGCGGGCACTCCAAACAAGAATTGACTAAGGCTGTGGAAGACATCCGCGCCAGACTTAGTCAATCCATGCCCTCATCACATTTGCTGTCGCTGGAAGAACGTCTGGATTCAGTGTCTGCAAAAATCGACTCCATTTTAGATATGGACTCGGGCTTGCAGCAGATTGATGATCTCAGCCGCCAGATCTCACAGTTTCAAAATGCGATTATTCATCGTCTCGATAATACCCACACACCAGTCGTCAATCTCTCAGGACTAGAGATTGAGATTGGGCGCTTGTCGGAAAAAATTGTTCAGGTCGCCCGTCCCTCACATGTGAGCCAAACACCACAGTCCAATCGCGACCTGGTGAAAGAGTCGGCGCAATTGGCCGCCCAGCAAGTTTTGCAAGAAGTTCAAAATCAGTCTGCAAGCTTATCCCCAACTCCTTTGGTGAAAGATTTAAAACAGCTGCGCCAACAGCAAGTGACCGATACGCAACTTACCCAAGAAAATTTGGCAGCTGTCCATAATCGATTAGAAAAAGTCGTCGATCGCATTTCTCATCTAGAACAAGAATTAGGTGATTCACTACAAGCTGCCCCTCAGGTGCAGGGCCAAAGCCTGGGCAAACCAAAAAAGAGCTCGGATCAGCCTGTGCGGCGTCCAAATGCGATGCCTGCAGATGCATTTGAAGAGAGAGATCCGCTGGCGCGCTCGCAGGATTTTACGACTCCCAAGAAGGTTAAGGCCCGCAATCAAGATATTCCCTGGCTGACCAAAGGCCTGCCAGATATTGCAATCGAACCTGGCAGCAGACTGGAATCGCTTTATTCGTCTCTGCCTCAATTCGAACATGCAGACAGTGACAACAATGAGCAAATGTTCGCAGGCGATCCCTCACGGCATCAATCTTCGCAAGCGCAATTTATTCATGCCGCCCGCCGCGCTGCGCAGTTGAATGCAAAAATCCCTCGCTTGGATGAATCCGACACTGAGGGGTCCGGTGACTTCATGGATAAAGCCATGGCTGCGGCCAGGGCGAGGGCACGCGCAGCGGCTGCAGCTGTCACTGGCGATGATGAATATGAGAAGTTCAATCAGTCCAGACCAAATGTTTCGGGTCTGATGTCAAATCCGATGATGCGAAAGTCAATGGTCGTTGCAGCTTGCCTGCTCATTGCATTTGGCTCTCTGCAGCTTGTGAAATTGGTTCAGTCTGGATCCAGTCCCGGCAGTCATTATGAGCCCCCCATTCTCTCCTCCGTGCCATCTGCTGCGCCTGATCCCATAAGCTCGACCAGCGCTGAGGCGACGAAGGCAAATCCAAAACAAGAATCTGTTGGTGGAAACACTCTGATTTTCGCCCCTGATGCGAGCAAATCAGACGGGCAGGCTAATAAAATGGGTCGTCAATCGGGTCTCGTCAATCAGGCGAATGATCGCTTCTCAGTTGGCGCAATTAATCCGGTTACGAGCCAAGCGCCTGAGCCGCTGTCAGCCGAGGATGCGCAGAAACTTGGACAATTGCGAGAGGCCGCCCAACGTGGTCAAGCCGATCCGCAATATCAATTGGCCGATCGGTTGAATGAGGGCCGGGGATTGCCGCGCGATCTCAAACAGGCGGCGCTTTGGTATGAGCGGGCAGCGATTCAAGATCTGCCACTCGCGCAATATAAACTTGGTTTGGTGTATGAAAAAGGACTTGGGGTCGAGAAAGATCTCGTCAAAGCCAAGAACTGGTATGCAAAAGCTGCTGAGCGCGGCAATATTAAAGCCATGCACAATTTGGCTGTCCTTTTGGCTGATGGAGGCGATGGCGCGCCTGATTATGCCTCTGCCAAAAAATGGTTCCAGAAAGCAGCTGAGAATGGAGTGCGCGATAGCCAATTCAATCTGGCTGTTTTGAATGCCCGTGGATTAGGCGGGGCTCTGGATGCGCAATCCGCCTATGTTTGGTTTGCCATTGTTGCTCTGCAAGGCGATAGCGAGGCCAGCAAGAAGCGCGATGAACTCTCTGCTCGGTTGTCGGCTGACCAGCTGAAAGCTGCCCAATCTACCATTGCGGCCTTCAAGCCACGCACGCCCATTGCCTCCGCCAATGAGGGTGAGCCTGTGCGCGCGCAAACTCATCCCCAAGCGCAAACCCAAACTACGAAGGCCGCAGCGCCCACCGACAAACAATCTGCAGTGCAGACGCCAGCCTTCACGCAGCCCAAAATTACTTTAAAGGCAAAAATCTGATCAGGGCTTGAGCAATACGCAGATCAATCCAGGCACAGGCTGACCGCGATCAAGCCGCGTTGAGCTCGCCTGCAGGATGAGGATCTTCAGTCCGTGCTTTTGGGAAAGGTCTTTTAAGTAGTCAGGCGAATGAGAGAAGCGCAAATCTTCTCCCAAGGTAAATCCGCCTGAGCTGCCTGTTTGAACCGAAAAGGCAAACAGCCCGTGCGCCTGCAGGCAGTGCTGCGCCTGTTTAAAAACAGCGCTCAGATCACCCATATAAACAAAAACATCAGCGGCTAAAATCAGATCACAGCTCGTATCTGTTTGGGTATCGAGAAAATCCTGCAAGGATCCCGTTTCAAGATGATGATAATATTGGCTGCGCTCTGCCTGAGCAATCATGGCTGGCGAGAGATCAACGCCGCTCATCACACTGACATAGTCTTTGAGCTCAAGGGCGGCTAATCCTGTCCCGCAGCCAAGATCCAAGGCATGGGCGAATGCGAAAGGCCGATTCAGTGTTGCGCAAGCCTCTTGCAGAGCCGCACGCAATAATTGCGGCCCTTGATAAGCCAGAGCTTGGACAAGATGATGATCAAATCGTCCGGCATATTGGTCAAACAACGCGCGCACATAGGCTTGCGGCGCGTGATCGGGAGAGTGCCCTGCATTCAGCCGTGCCAAATACAGACTGGCGCCCAGCTCATCGTCTGGGTCACAGGCGCAGGCCTGTTCAAACGCCGCGCGCGCTTCTGAGCGCTTGTACAAAGAAAGATAGGATTGCCCCAAAGCAAAATGAGCGGCTGGCCAGAGCGGCACAAGTTCGAGGACTTGCTCTAACAGATCGATTGCGGCGGCATGATCATCACTTTGCGCTGCTGCCATGGCATAATCAAAACGGCGATCGGCAATTATATCGCCCGATGAGAGCATCTGAACGGGATTGAAAGATGAGCTTTTATCCATCGCAATCAGGCGCCTTTATCCGCAATCGTCTCAGCTGTATCAGCCTCACGCCAAGCCAAGAGCACTGGCACATTGCGCGGCTCTCTGTTTCTGGCATGGAGAAAGCTGGTTAGCAAAGCCGCACTCAGGCCACAGCCAGCGCCAATCAGCGCTTGCTGGAAGAGGCGTGTGTAATCCGGCCAGCTGTGAGTTTCAACAAAAGGCCAAAAGGCCACGCCAAGGCTAACCACAATCACACTGCAAGCGTCAAAACTATTGGCGCGCGGCCAGAACATCAGCACAGTGAGAGGGGCCAGTATGAGACTTGCAAGGCCAATCGCGCCGCCAGCCAAGAGGCCAGCATCGATCCTGATCTGGCTAAGTCCCAGTGTAAGGGCCAAGAGCGTCATCACGAAACACAGGCGTGTAATCGCCAGACGCCGACTGCTCAACGCGTGCTGATCGCGCAGACGATGAAATGCATCCTGGCTCAAAGTAATGGCACAAGACAAAGCGCCAGCCCCTGCGGTCATCAAAGCCATCAGGCCGAGGCTTGTGGCCACAAGGCCGGAGAGTGCTGCATTCAGCCCCTTGGATGAGGTCAGTCCAATCAGCAAAAACAGCGGTCTCATTTGAATATCATGGGAGCGCAAAGTGCCCTTGAATTCGCTGCTGGTGCGACACGCTGCCAGTATTCGCACAGGATCCGCCGATTGTTCACCACACAGGCTGATCAGGCCATTGCCATTGGCTTTGAGCAGAGCGGGGGGCAGTCGTTCGGGTCTTTGCCCCTCCAAGCGCTGATTGAGAGACAGGCTGGTTGAAAGTGCCGTAAGACCAATCACGGCCATTAGCGCGAGCATGCCTGCCAGGCCCAAAAGAGTGCCCCTGCGGGCCTGATGCGGAGACGCGCTCGTTAAGGAGGGTAAGAGGCTCGGGCTAAGACATGCAATGCCAAGAGCAAGCGCGGCGATCAAAGCTATATGGCTGATCAGCCCGTCATTTGGACTAAATTTAACCTCGAGCCACTGCGCTGCCGCCGCGCCGGTTACAAATCCTTCAGCATTAAACACAGCTCCTGCGCGCTCTGACGTGATGAGATCGATTGCAAGGGGGAGGGCTAAGCTAGTCAGCCCGATCACTCCCACGCCAACACTTGTCCAGATCAGGGCCCGCAGCCCGCCGGGCAAGATGAGGAGAATGAGTAGCGCAGCTAAGCCCCAGATCAACGCATTGCGGGATAGGCCAAGACCTGCAGACAAAATATCAACGGCGCTTGAATAAGCAGCCCAAGCTATCAGAAATCCAATCAGCGCGCTCGTCACAACCAAGAGCACACGCAAGAGCGCATGGGGAAAACGTTGCGTGAGCATATCAACCAAAGACACGGCCGCACAGGCTCGCAGCATCGGACCTGTGATAAGGCTCACCAGCAACAGGCCCAGAATGAGACCTAGGCCTAAGTCAAACAACCAGTCATGCGCGACAGCTTGCGCCTCCTCGCTCAGCCACAGGCTCAAGCCCAAACCCGTAGCTAGGCTGACCAGTGCCGCAGCAAGATAGAGCTCGGGCACAGCTCTTCCACCGGCATAATAATCAGAAATGCGCATTGATCCGGCATAAAAGCCGGTAGCGATCATCACACCAAGGGCCATCAAGGGGGCAATCAGCTCCAAAAGCCTCTCAGGCAGACCCATGCGCTCCATCAGCACAGATAAACCAGCCGCCAAGAGAAAGAGCGCACAGCCAAACCAGGCGCGCCGATCGATCCTGGCGCTTTGATCTGCCTGTGGCATTTGGGTTTGCTTTAAATTCATGGGGTCCACCCCGCCTCCCATCAGGCGCCTCGTGCAAGCAACTTATCACGAATAGAGAATAATTTAGCCCACCAAGGCAAATCGGGCTTGCAAGCGCCCCATCAGCGTTGAACAATAGTCCAAAGAGATTTGGACCTGTTTATCCTGATCAAACAGAAATTGACTGATTTGGGGGGACTCCTGTGGATCAATCTGTCCGTGTCTTGATAGCTGATGATCATCCCCTTGTGCGCGGTGCCCTGCGCGAGGCGATCAGCGGCGCTGTTCCCAAAGCCGATATCGTCGAATGCGAAGATTTGACAAAGGCCAGTCAATCTCTGTCAGACAATGATCAGGTCGATCTCATCCTGCTTGATCTGTCTATGCCGGGCGTGCGCGGCTTTTCGGGTCTGCTCTATTTACGCGCCCAATATCCCAGCGTGCCCGTTGTTGTCGTCTCCGCCAATGAGGATCGCACGGTCATGCGCCGCTGCATTGACTTTGGTGCGTGCGGCTTCATTCCCAAAACGACTGATATTCAGACCATGCGGCAAGCCATTCTGGCTTTGCTTGCGGGCCAGACATGGACCCCTTCTGATCTGGATCTCTCAACCCCCGCCGATAAGGATATGACCGATACAGTGCGCCGTCTGGCAACGCTGACGCCCCAGCAAGTGCGTGTCTTGATGATGTTGTCGGAGGGCTTGCTCAACAAGCAGATTGCTTATGAGCTCTCCGTTTCTGAGGCGACGGTCAAAGCGCATGTCTCGGCTATTTTGCAAAAGCTCGGCGTAGAGAGCCGCACACAGGCCGTGATCGTAGCCTCCAAGATTGAATCAGGCCAATGGCACGGCGAGTTGAAAGACTAACAGCTTGCATATTGCGCGACGTTTACATGCGCCCCGCTGCCCAATCGTCTGATTTGGTGCCAATCAAAGTGGTGAGTGATGTCGCACCAGTTTTATTCAGCGTTTGGATCAGATCTTGTTTAATGTCCTGCACCAATTGCGGCCCTAAAAACACCAAGGCTGAATAGATTTGCAGCAGGCTGGCCCCAGCTTCCATTTTGGCGCGCGCGCTGGCCCCATCTTCTATGCCGCCAGCGCCAATCAATGGAAATTGCCGATCAATGCGCTGATAGACCTGCGCCAAAGTCTGCGTTGAGAGCTGGAACAGCGGGCGGCCAGACAACCCGCCCATTTCGTCGCGATGGGCTGAGCGCAAATGAGCCGGGCGTGAGATGGTTGTATTGGAAATGATCATGCCATCAATTTTGCGCTGGCGAACAACCGTCACAAGATCATCCAGATCCTCTGGGCTGAGATCGGGTGCAATTTTGAGCAGCACGGGTTTGCGCCCAAACTGCAGGCTTAACTCATCACGCGCATCCAGCACACGCGCCAGCAGATCATCAAGGGCTGCGGCATGTTGCAGATCGCGCAGGCCGGGCGTATTGGGCGAAGAAATATTGATGGTGAAATAAGTGGCCAGATCGGCAAAGGCGCGAACCCCCGCAACATAATCAGCGGTGCGATCACTCGCATCCTTATTGGCTCCCACATTAATGCCCACCACACCCGCTTTGTGCGCTCTGGCGCTCAAGCGCGCATGCACAGCCTGATGGCCCTGACTGTTGAAGCCAAAGCGATTGATCACACCCTGATCTTCGGGCAAGCGAAACAAACGCGGCTTGGGATTGCCCGGCTGCGGGCGCGGGGTAATCGTGCCCACTTCAGTAAAGCCAAAACCCATTTGCAACAGCTGGTCCGGCACCTCGCCATGCTTGTCAAAGCCAGCTGCCATGCCAATGGGATTAGCAAAGTGCAATCCAAACGCCTCAACTCCCAAACGTGGGTCATCTGGCGCTGCTTGAAGAGGGGGGAGAAAGCGCAAGGCTTTGATCGTTGCGCCATGTGCTAATTCTGGATCCAGCCCCATCAGAACGGGGCGGGCCAGAGTGAACAACAGGCTCATGTCAGCAATCCATCAAAATCATGGCTGCCATCAGCACGCAGTGGGATGTCTTTGGCCCAAGCGGCCTGTTTTGTGGCCAAGGCTGAATAAAGATGTGGAAAAAGGGCGCCGCCGCGCGAGGGCTCCCATTTGAGCTGCGGGCCTAACAGCTCAGCTTCAATGGCAATGAGCAAGAGATCGCTCTGATGGGCAAAATGCTTGGAGGCTGTTTCGCGGACCTGCTCGCTGGTCGAAAAATGGATGAAATCATCAGCAAGATCAACGGGAGCGCCATCAAACTGGCCCTTGGCGAGGGCCTCTGCCCAAAGCGATTTGGGGGCGATTTTGTAAATTAAGGTCAAACCACGCACTCCTGCCAATGAGCCATTTTGCTCAGAACGGGCTGCAACCTAATCGCCACAGGGCAGGGCGACAAGTCAGGCCTGATCTTGCAGCTTTGATTAAAAAGGTATATTTACCTAAATAGGAAGAATATCTGGATTTGCGAGGGACCATGTCCGACAAGCTTCATCATACTGCTGCGGGTTCATTGACGCATGAGCAGGTCTGGAATGCCATTGATGCTTTGGCCGCGCGGCATGATTTGACTCCGTCCGGTTTGGCGAAAAAAGGCGGGCTCGATCCCACCACTTTCAATAAATCCAAACGCATGTCGTCTGATCAGCGCCAGCGTTGGCCGTCCACCGAATCCATTGCCAAAGTGCTTGATGCCACTGGCTCGTCACTCGATGAATTTCTCGGTCTTTTGCTGTCGGGCGAACCGGCTGCGCGCCGGCGCATTCCCCTCATTGGTTTGGCGCAGGCGGGGTCTGGCGGCTTTTTTGATGATGGCGGCTATCCTGCCGGTTCAGGCTGGGATGAAGTGAGTTTCCCCGATGTGCAGGATGAGCATGCCTATGCTCTGGAAATTTCGGGCGAGTCCATGCTGCCGCTCTTTCGCGATGGCGATGTGATCATTGTCTCGCCAGCCGCCGCTGTGCGCCGCGGCGATCGTGTCGTTGTCAAAACAATGGAGGGCGAGGTGCTCGCCAAGGAATTAAAGCGCCGCACGGCGCGCACCATTGAGCTCAAATCACTCAATCCGGACCATGAAGATCGCGTGTTTAATGAAGATCAGATTGCCTGGATGGCGCGCATTATGTGGTCGAGTCAGTAAGCAGCCAAAGGCCGCGCAACACATAGATGAGGCTGAGAGCCCAGATTAAAAACCGCGTGCCTTTGCGAAAATTGGCATCGCTCATGCGATTGAGCACACCCGCCGCTGCTGATCCGCCAGCAAAGGTGATCACAATATAGATAATGAGCATTGACCAGGGGATATATTC
>CAIVAX010000512.1 GCA_903903935.1 uncultured Hyphomicrobiales bacterium
AGGACCCCGTCATAAATGAGCTTGAGGCCGACAATGAAGGTCAGAGCGTATATGATCTTATAGAAGAACAGGGCTTTGACGCGCCGGATGAGATAGACGCCCAAAAGGCTGGAGCCAATGGCCAAAGGAAAGAGCACGAAGGATACTTGCAGATTGGGCAGAGTCACCTGCCCCAGCCAGATGAAAGCGGCAAATTTTACATAATTAAGTACAGCAAAAAGAATGGCGAAGGTGCCTGCATAAGTGGCGGGCGTTAATTTCTGCGGGGTGAGATAGACCTGTACGGGTGGCGCGCCGGCATTGGCGATGAAGCTGGTAAAGCCAGCGCATAATCCCCAGAACAGACCGGCTGGCACACTGCCTGTTTTAGCTGGAGCCTCGAGCCCGCCCTTGCGCAGAAAGGTCACGATGACAAAGCCGCAGGAGACAACACCCACCATCATCATCACTTCAGCATCAGAGACCTGCTTGGCCAACAACATCCCAAGCACAACGCCGCACAGGCCGCCCATCATGAGTAAGATGAGATTGCGCGGGCTGTAATCACGGCGCAAGGCAATGACACCAACAATATCCTGAACCATCAGAATTGGCAGAATAATCGCCGCTGCCTGCATGGGGGGAATGAGCAGCGAGAGCATGGGCAGGGAGATCAGTCCGACGCCGGAAAAGCCACTCTTGGCTATGCCAATCAACATGACCGCTGGCACGGCAAGCACATAAAAATGCCAATCGGTAATCATGTGATCTCACTCATTGCTTGGTAAAGTAATCAATCCCAGATTTAAAACTTTAGTTGATGCGCGATCAACTCGCTCAGTTCAAGCTTTGGTCAAAATGGCACAAGATAAGAACGAAGTCTTGCTTAACTTTAGACTCGTATCAGGATTTGGACTTGCTTGAGGGCATATCCATCACAGCGCTTATTGGTGATGAATGTTTTGGGTGATGAGTGTTTTGATCGCAGCAATTTCACCAGCACAATTGAAGAGCATGGGTTTGGCGCTTGCGGCCGCAAGCTCTTTCAGCTTTTGGCTTTGCGAAAGGCAAAATGTTGAAAGCCTTTGTAATTGACCACCATCGCAATGCCTGACCCAAGAAAGAGGCCTATCAACATAGCTAATGACTGAGGCACCAGATCCCCCGCCAGCGCGGTCAGAGTCAGCAAAACCAGCGAATAGAGCGTATAATTGACGCAGGCGCCCAAAATATTCACAGAGAGATAACGCAAAAATTCTCTCGTTGTGCCCTGTGAAGTGTTGGCAAAGGTCAAGCGACGATTGAGGATAAAGGTCACGGCGATGGCACAGAACATGGCCAAGGGGCGGGCCTGAAACGGCGAGAGCTGTGCCAAATCCATCAGCTGGAACGTCATTCCCGCATCGGTGATAAATCCCAAAGTTCCTGCAAACAGAAAGCCCCTGACCCGATAGGCCAAGGCGAGCGCTTGCAAAGGCAAGTGGAGCAAGCCCGTCTCCTGCGGGGGGCTCTTCAGAGTTGAAAAATCGACGGACACTCAAACACCCAAGACGCAAAAAAGAGATCTTGAACCCAAAGGCTTAACATTTGATAGTCGGCTCATGGGGGAGCGCTGCGCCTCATCACGCGGCGGAAGGCCTAACGCTCGGCCGCTCTTAGCCCAAAAGCCAATATCGTTTTCCTGTGACTTGTCGCATGGGGAGACCTGAAAAAATCTGGAGGAAATAAAATGTCGAGCCGCTATGGGGAGGTTTACCAGTCCTGGCAAAAAGATCCGCAAGCCTTTTGGGCCGAAGCGGCAGGCGAGCTGGAGTGGATCCGCAAGCCAAACAAGATTTTTGATGAAAGCCAGGGCGTTTATGGTCGCTGGTTTCCTGATGCCACCTGCAACACGTGCTGGAATGCGCTCGATCGCCATGTTGAGGCTGGCCATGGTGAGCGCCGTGCCATTATTTACGACAGCCCCGTCACCCAGACCAAAGCGACCTTCACCTATCGCCAATTGCGCGATGAGGTCGCGACATTAGCTGCCGTGCTGACAGACAATGGCGTGACCAAGGGTGATCGCGTGATCATCTATATGCCGATGATCCCTGAAGCTGTGATGGCCATGCTCGCTTGCGCGCGCATTGGGGCCATTCATTCGGTGGTGTTTGGTGGCTTTGCTTCCAAGGAACTGGCCACGCGCATTGATGATGCCAAGCCCAAAATGGTTCTCACCGCCTCTTGCGGCATTGAGCCGGGCCGTGTGGTTCAGTACAAACCCTTGCTGGATGAGGCGATCACATTATCGTCTGCGCCACCTGAAAAAGTTTTATTGTTGCAACGCCCGCAAGCGCAGGCCCCTCTGATCGCCGGGCGCGATATGGATTGGGCGACACAGATTGCCGCTGCCAAAGCAGCTGGGAAAATGGCCGCCTGTGTTGAACTCAACGCGATTGATCCTTTGTATATTCTTTATACATCGGGCACGACGGGCATTCCCAAGGGCGTGGTGCGTGATCATGGTGGCCATATGGTCGCGCTCAAATGGACGATGACCAATCTCTATAATATAAAGCCGGGAGACGTGTTCTGGACTGCCTCTGACACAGGCTGGGTCGTGGGTCATTCCTATATTTGTTACGGCCCGTTGCTGCAGGGTGCCACAAGTGTGATCTATGAAGGCAAGCCCATTGGCACGCCCGATGCAGGCGTGTTCTGGCGCGTGATCTCTGAACATAAGGTCGTGGCTTTATTCACTGCCCCCACCGCCTTTCGCGCGATCAAAAAAGAAGATCCCAATGCGGAGTTTCTGAAGAAATATGACACGTCATCGCTTCGGGCTTTGTTTCTGGCTGGCGAGCGCGCTGATCCCAATACGGTGCAATGGGCGGAAGACTGCCTGAAAGTTCCCGTCATTGATCATTGGTGGCAGACCGAAACAGGCTGGTGCATTGCTGGCAATCCAATGGGGTTGGGCCTGTTGCCGATCAAACATGGCTCTCCCACTGTGCCCATGCCGGGCTATGATGTGCGCATTGTTGATGAAGCGGCGCAACCACTGGCCAATGGCAAAATGGGATCCATCGTCATCAAGCTGCCTTTGCCGCCAGGATGTCTGCCCACGCTCTGGCAGAATGATGCACGCATGCAGGACAGCTATTTGTCCGAATTCCCCGGCTATTACAAAACCGCTGATGCCGGCTACAAAGATGAGACTGGCTATCTCTACATTATGGGCCGCACGGATGACATCATCAATGTGGCAGGCCATCGCCTTTCAACCGGTGGCATAGAGGAAGTTCTGGCCTCGCATCCCGATGTTGCCGAATGCGCAGTGATTGGCATTAAAGATGATCTGAAAGGCGAAGCGCCCTGCGGTTTTGTTGTGTTGAAATCGGGCACGACAAAAGCGCATGACAAGATCGAGAGCGAGATTGTGCAATTGGTGCGCGATAAGATCGGTCCCGTCGCTGCTTTTAAATTGGCGATTACGATTGATCGTCTGCCCAAGACGCGATCAGGCAAAATTCTGCGCGGCACGATGAAGAAAATCGCCGATCATGATGCCTGGACACTGCCAGCAACGATTGATGATCCCGCTATTCTGGATGAAATCGCCGCCGCCTTGAAGCGCAAAGGAATCTGAAAGTCTAAGATATCTAAACGCGCAGAGAGACTTGATCTGAGGGGGCTTTGCCCCTCAGATGTGCGGCGTCACGCTTGCGTCTGATCTTCATCGCGCAAGGCGCGGCGCAAAATCTTGCCGACATTGGTCTTGGGAAGAAGAGCACGAAATTCAATAATCTTGGGCACTTTATAGGGAGCCAGCCGCTCTTTGCAGAATTTGCGCAATTCGTCTGGCTCAAGACCCTGATCTCTGCGCACGACATAGGCATAGACCGCTTCGCCCGAATGCGCATCGGCCCGCCCGATCACTGCGGCCTCCATTACTTGCGGATGCAGGGCCAGCACATCTTCCACTTCATTGGGGAAGACTTTCAGACCTGAGACGGAAATCATATCCTTAAGCCGATCAACGATGCGGAATGTGCCATCGGGCAGCGCAATGCCAACATCGCCCGAGCGGAAGAATCCATCCCTCGTCATCACACGCGCCGTCTCATCGGGTCGTTGCCAATAGCCTGCCATGACCTGCGGACCGAAAATGCAGATTTCACCCGGCTCCCCTTGCGCCACTTGATTGCCCTCTTGATCACGGATGGACAGAATGGTTGAGGGAACCGGATAGCCAATCGTGCCGGTGCATTCGACAATATCGAGACGATTGACGCTGGCCACAGGGCTCGTCTCCGACAAGCCATAGCCCTCAATAATCGGCTTGCCGCTGACCTTTTTCCACCTTTCAGCCACAGAAGTCTGAGTGGCCATGCCGCCAGCAACACAGGCTTTGACCTGCGAAAAATCAACCTGCTCAATGCCAGGCTGATCGCATAAGAGATTATACAGCGTATTGACCAAGACAATCAGTGTGAAACGCTGCGAGGAGAGCACTTTGACAAGGCCGGGCAGATCGCGCGGATTGGCCACCAAAACTTGCTTGGCCCCAATGCGGACCATGAACAGACAACAAGCGGTCAAAGCCAGCACATGATAGAGCGGCAAAGCGGTGAGCATGACATGATCATCGCGCTGACCAATCTGCGGCTCTAGCCAAGCAGCGCTTTGTGCAACATTGGCCGCAATATTGCGATGGAGAAGGGTTGCGCCTTTGGAGATTCCTGTTGTGCCGCCGGTATATTGCAGAAAGGCAACATCATCAGGCTGAACGCCCGCAGGTCGAAACTGACGATTGCGCGCCTGCGCAAAGAAATCGGCGAACCTTTGGCTCTTCTGCAGGTGAAAAGCGGGCACAGCGCGCTTCACATAAGCCGAAACAAAATTGATGATCTTGCCTTTCAGGCCCAGAAAATCACCCGGACGGCAGACAATCGTTTGCTCCAAT
>CAIVAX010000513.1 GCA_903903935.1 uncultured Hyphomicrobiales bacterium
AAATGGCCGGCCATGGGATAGCCCATGACGCCCAAACCGATAAATGCAACATGTGCCATGATTGCCCCCAAGACTTGTGCCTGTTCTGCGCCCGTGTTCTTCTCACAGGGCTTGTCATAAAGCCCCTGTGTGTGCAAGGGCTGAGGAAAGTCACTGGTAATATTCGGGGAATGGGTTGATGGATCGTCTGTTCACATTGATGGGCAATCATGTGCATGCCATGCCGATCAAGCGCGGGGAGGTGACGTCCTCTCTTCTGCAGTTTGATTTTGCCGATGAGCCTGTGCCGCATGAGGCTTTCAAACCCTTTGTGCGCGATCTCAAATTTGACGTAGGTGAATTGGCGATTGTCACGCTTTTGCAAGCCTTGGCCTATGACAAGCAAGTGATGCTGCTGCCCTTGGTGATCAGCGCGCGTTTTCATCATTCGTCGCTGGGTTATCCGGTGAGCAAGGGGCATCTTGCGCCGCGGGATTTAGAGGGGCGTGTGGTAGCGGTGCGCACCTTCTCACAGACCACAGGTGTTTGGGTGCGCAGTATTCTGCAGCATCAGTTTGATGTGGATTTGTCCAAAATCACATTCATGACGTTTGATGAATCACATTTGGCTGAATTTAAAGATCCGCCCAATTGCATTTTGCCCCCTCAGGGGCGCAAGCTTGATGAAATGTTATTGGCGGGCGAAGTGGATGCCGGCATTCCCATTGCGCTGGCGTCCACCTTATTGACCGATAAGCGCTTGGCGACGATTATTCCTGATCCGCAAGCGGCGGCGGATCAATGGTATGCGGCCAATCAAGCCGCCCCCATCAATCACATGCTTGTGGTGCGTAAATCTTTGGCGCAGGCGCGCCCTGATTTGGTGCGCGAGGTCTATCGCATGTTTCGCGCGGGGCGCGATGCACTCCCCGCCACGCCCACTGGCCAGATTGATATGCTGCCTTATGGCATTCACAAGACCAGACCCAGTCTTGAGTTGGTGATTGGCTATGCCTATGAGCAGGGCGTTATACCGCGCCGCTTCAGTGTCGATGAGGTCTATGCCGATGCGATCAACATCTTAGGCGATGAGGCCTTTTGATTTGCCGCTAAGCTCTACCAGCCTTTGATCCAATATTCGGCGGCGGCCAGATCATCGGGCCTGTTCACATTGAAGAAGGGATCAGGCCCATCATCGGGCGCGTCAAATTCGACGCGTTGATAAGAGATCAATTCCAGCAGAGTGCGCGGGCCGCGCTCGCCTTGTGCAAATCGTTTTGTCATCACGGGCAGGGCCGAGCAGGGCCAGAGCACAAAGAGCGGCTCGGGGCCGGTCTGGCTGATGGCGAGCGCCGCCTGATCAAGGCTGGGAGCCGATTGCAGGCGGGCAACCAGATCCAGCGGCAGAAAGGGCGCATCGGTCGGCACGGTCACAATATGCGAATGACCGGCACTATGCGCCCATTCCAAGCCAGCTAAGAGCCCGGCCAAGGGGCCATCCTCGCCCTGATTGGGGCCTTGATCGGCAAGGATCGGGCAATCGAGGAAACTTAAGCGGTTCACATCGCCATTAGCGCTGCAGGCGAGGGCTGAGACTTGCGGGCGCAGACGCTCTGCGACATGGGCGATCATCGGCTTGCCTGCCAAAAGGGTGAGCGGCTTATCCTGCCCCATGCGACTGGAGCGCCCGCCCGCCAGAATGATCCCGGCTATGGAATTATGCATGATTGGTTCGTCGCTTTCGTATGTCTGATTGACCCGCTTCAAACTCCCCATATAACTCTTGAGGTTCAGGGTCTATGAAAGAGCAGAATGTGATCACCGAGAAAGACATTATCAACGCCTTGCACACTGTCTTGGGCCCCGATGGCAAGACGCCTTTGCCCACTAGCGGCGCTTTATCGGGCCTCACCACAGTTGGCAGCAAAGTCTTTGTGTCGATTGCCATTGATGCCGCCCGTCAGGTTGAGATGGAGCCCATGCGCCGTAATGCCGAGGCAGCTCTGCGCGCATTGCCGGGCGTCACCAATGTGGCTGTTACCTTGACGGCGGATCGCCCTCAGGGGGCTGGGGCTCCATCTGGTGGGCCAGGGCCGAAGGCGCAGGCTGCGACAAAGGGGCAGGCCATTCCTGGTATTGCCCGCATTATTGCGGTGGCCAGTGGCAAGGGCGGTGTGGGCAAGTCGACCACGGCGGTTAATCTGGCGCTGGCTTTGTCCGCCCGTGGCTGGCGTGTGGGCGTGCTCGATGCTGATATTTACGGCCCCTCGCTGCCGCGTCTGTTTGGCTTGACCGGCAAGCCCCAGCCCGCAACGGGTGCCGATGGCGGCAAGAAAATGCTGCCGCTGGAGGCCTATGGCCTCAAGGTGATGTCGATTGGCTTTCTGGTTGCCGAAGATACAGCGATGATTTGGCGAGGGCCTATGGTGATGTCGGCGCTCACCCAAATGATGCGCGAGGTTGTCTGGGGGGAATTGGATTGCCTCATCGTAGATATGCCTCCGGGCACAGGTGATGCGCAATTGACGATGGCGCAGGGCGTGCCTTTGGCGGGGGCGGTGATTGTCTCCACTCCGCAGGATCTTGCTTTGCTGGATGCAAGGCGCGGGATTGCCATGTTCCAGAAAGTGGCTGTGCCTGTGCTCGGCATAGTTGAGAATATGAGCTATTTCCTCTGCCCTCATTGCGGCGGGCGTTCGGATATTTTTGCCCATGGCGGTGCGCGTCACGAGGCCGAGCGTTTAGGCGTGCCCTTCTTAGGCGAAGTTCCGCTGCATATGACGATCCGCGAAATGTCGGACGCAGGACGGCCGATTGTCGCGCAAGCTCCGCAAGGGGAACATGCGGCGGCCTATTTGGCGATTGCGGATCAAGTCATGGGGCGGTTGGAAGGGGCGCAAAGAGCTGCACCCAGGATCGTCATTCAATAAGGCTCTTAGCCTATTGGCTGAGGCCTTTTGGCGGCCAGAGGCCATGGACTGGAGCGCAGTCTTCAGGTTAGACTTTCCGAGCATGAGCTAAAAGGCTCGATAGGGAGGGTGATTTGATGAAGCGTCGTCAATTTATCAAGACTGCTGGTTTGAGTGTTGCAGTTGCAGCATTGGCTGCGCCAGCCATTGCGCAAGCCAATCCGGAGATCCGCTGGCGTCTGCCATCGAGCTTTCCCAAATC
>CAIVAX010000514.1 GCA_903903935.1 uncultured Hyphomicrobiales bacterium
ATCATGGCAATGCGCGCATCGCGAACAAATTGCTCCATCCCCCATTCGCTCACATAGCCATGACCGCCAAAGATTTGTTGCGCCTTCACGCAATTATCAAAGCCCAGATCGGTCAATACGCCTTTCAGCACGGGGGTGAGCAGGCCTTGCAAATCATTGGCCCGTTCCACGGACTTAGGATCTTGCGAGCGATGCGCAATGTCACCTTGCAAAGCGTCCCAGAGGATTAAAGCGCGCGCTGCTTCATTGAAGGAGCGGATCTCCATCAACATGCGGCGAATATCGGGATGCACAATAATCGGATCGGCAGGCTTGTCGGGCGCGCTCGCGCCTGTCAGAGCCCGTCCTTGCAAGCGCTCTTTGGCATAGATAGCGGCATTTTGATAAGCCACTTCTGATTGGGCGAGACCTTGAATGGCCACGCCAAGGCGCGCTTCATTCATCATCACAAACATCGCCTGCAGACCGCGATTGGCCTCGCCAATCAAAACACCTTTGGCTTGGTCATAATTCATCACGCAAGTGGCATTGCCGTGAATGCCCATTTTATGTTCGATCGCTCCGCAGGTGACGTGATTGCGCTCGCCCAAAGACCCATCTGCATTGACCAAAAACTTGGGCACGAGAAATAAGGAAATGCCGCGCGTGCCTTCAGGGGCATCGCTCAAGCGCGCCAACACCAGATGAATGATATTATCGGCAAGATGATGCTCGCCAGCCGAGATAAAAATCTTCTGGCCGGTGATCGCATGAGACCCATCCCCCAGAGCTGAGGCCCGCGTCTTGATCAAGCCCAGATCCGTGCCGCAATGGGGCTCGGTGAGATTCATCGTCCCTGTCCACCGCCCCTCAATCATCGGCGGGATATAAAGAGCCTTCTGCTCGGGGCTGGCATGCTGCAAGAGGGCTGCAAAGGCGCCCTGCGTCAACCCGCCATACATAGAGAGAGCCATATTGGCCGAAGCGGTGAATTCACCCATCACATGATTAAGTGTATTGGGCAGGCCTTGCCCGCCATAGGCCTCGGGCGCCGAAAGGCCGAGCCAGCCGCCTTTTCGATAGGCGTCATAAGCCGCTTTAAATCCCTCAGGCGTGACAACACGCCCGTCCGGCAGACGCTGACATCCCTGCCGGTCGCCTGAGGCATTAACGGGCTGGAAGAAATCCTCACAGACCTGCGCCCCCTCGCGCACAATCGCCTCAATCATATCTGGCGATAAATCGCCAAAACCCGGCAGATCAGCATGATCCTTGAGCGGCAGAACATGAGTGAGAAGAAACAGGACCTCATCAACGGGGGCTTGATATCGGGGCATGGCCAACCTGCAAGCTGAGTTTAAAACTGATCGCGATGTAACTTCTGACCAAATGCTCGCTTCCTCAGGGAGAAGCTAGCACATTAATTATTAGTTTACATATAAACTAAATTGGAAAATTAGCAAGATCTAACGGCAGTAAAACACCAGGCAGGAGAGGGGCCCTTTGCCAAACCCTTAACGCCCCTTTGAGGGGCAGCTAACAAATTTTCAGGCGCCATGACCAAGTATCAGCAGCTTAAGGCGCCGGTCGTTAACCCGGCTGTGCCAAATCCAACCAAGTTTAAAGCTTTATTTACCGTGTCCCCCCGAAGGTGGGGTCAGACTGGCACAAGGTTTTGATTCTGCCTGTCCGATTTATTTTGCATTATGAAATTGTCCAAGGCGCAAGCATGACGAGAGCGGCTCTGTGGAGCATCAAAGGGGTAGATTTCGATGCCCGCGAAGCTGCAAAACAGGCGGCTCAGCGCCAAGGCATGAGCTTGGGCGACTGGTTGAATGAGATCATTGTCGAAAAGGCTGATGAACTGGGTGTTGAAGCCGATGAAGTGGATGATCTGGGCCGCCTAGAAGCGATCACTGCCAGATTATCGCGCCTCTCAACCTCGTCCGCATCTCAGTCCGGCAAAATGAAAAGAGAGGGCAGGTCCTATCCTGCGCGCCGGAAATCTTCTTATCAAGCCATGGACTATGGTGATGAGGATGATGATCAAGACTTAGACGAAGATCTGGATGAATTCACAATCCGGCGGCGTAAACGCCAGCGCAATAATTATTCTGCTGCAGCTCTTCGTCAAATGAATCGCTATCCGCGTGAGCGCTCAGCTGCGCGCCGCGCACTCGATTATTTTGATCCCGAACTCTTGCTGGATGAAGCCGTCAATGCCTTTGAAGAGGGCGTGCGCGACACACAATCGAAGACCAATGCCGCATTGGCAAAAGTCTCGCGGCGTCTGGCAAATATTGAAGCAGCGATGGATGGGCGCACAGGCAAACAACCTGTTAATGAGGCGTCCATTGTGCGCACAGCCATTCCCCAGGGTGGTCCTGCTCCTGCCGCTGATCCAAATGGTGTGCAAGACCTCATCGCTCGCTTGGAAGCGCGCATTGATCATTTGACCAGAGCGGCCAAGATCAATGCGCCCACGCCTGCCCCCCAATTCAATGAGCCTAGGCCCGAGGCGATCCCTATTACTCCCTTGCGGCCCGTAAGCGGGGCGCAATCGCCCGCCGCTGACTTTCCCCCGCATTTAGCGCATGCCATATTAGAAATTGCGGAACGTCAGAAAACTTTGGAAGAAACGCTCTTGCAGCGTGAGGAGGCACCTCCCTCCCAGCTTGATGGAGAGATAAAAGCCGAATTAGGCCGGCTCCTTAAGCGCCTTGAAGATATGCGCCAGGA